>NZ_JBHJTL010000005.1:0-163486 GCF_042264065.1 Streptomyces sp. NPDC056222
GTATAAGAGACAGGGGGGAGTACGGTCCTCCGCCGGGCCCGCGCTTCGTCCTACTCGGCCGCGGGCCAGGGAACCTGCGGCGAGCGGTAGTAGTCGATCCCGAGCGCCTCGAACCGCGGACCCTGCTCCGCGAGCCGCGCCTTGTACTGCTCCCAGTCGTGCGTCGCCGCCGGGGACCAGCCCAGCTCCGCCACGCCCGGCAGGCGCGGGAACGCCATCTGGTCGATGTGGGCGTCGGTGGAGATGGTCTCCGTCCACAGCGGCGCCTCGACGCCCTTCACGGCCGCCTCCGGCGCGCCCGGCAGATAGGCCGCCGGGTTCCAGTCGTAGGACCGCTGCACCTCGACGTAGCCGGCCCAGGCCAGGCCCAGCTTGGTGTCCTTCGTGTACTTCATGTCGAGGTAGACCCGGTCGGCGGGCGAGAGGATCAGCCCGGTGCCGTTCCGCGCCGCCGCCGCGACCTGCTCCTTCTCGGCGGCACTGGTGCGGTCGAGTCCCCAGTACTGCGCGAGCGCGCCCTCGGCCGGTGTGGCGCCGGTCAGCTGGTGCCAGCCGATGACGGTCTTGCCGTACGTGGCGACGACCGGCTGGACCCTGTCCATGAAGGCGACGTAGTCCGCGTGGGGCGTGGAGTGCGCCTCGTCGCCCCCGATGTGGAGGTACTTCCCCGGGGTCAGCGCGGCGAGCTCGCGGATCACGTCGTCCACGAAGTCGTAGGTGACCTCCTTCGGCACGCACAGGGAGCTGAAGCCCACGTTGGTGCCGGTGTAGAGCGGCGGGGCGACGCCGTTGCAGTTCAGCTCGGCGTACGAGGCGAGTGCGGCGTTGGTGTGTCCGGGCAGGTCGATCTCGGGGACGACCTCCTGGTGGCGGGAGGCCGCGTAGCGGACGATCTCCTTGTAGTCGTCCTTGGTGTAGTAGCCGCCGGGGCCGCCCCCGACCTGGGTGGAGCCGCCGTAGGTGGCGAGCCGGGGCCAGGATTCGATGGCGATGCGCCAGCCCTGGTCGTCGGAGAGATGCAGATGCAGCTTGTTGATCTTGTAGAGGGCGAGCTGGTCGATGTAGCGCTTGACCTGTTCGACCGTGAAGAAGTGACGGGAGACGTCGAGCATCGCGCCCCGGTAGGCGTAGCGCGGGGTGTCGGTGATGGTGCCGCCCGCGACCCGCCAGGGCCCGGGCTGCACCGTGCGCTTCTCCACGGCCGCCGGGAGCTGCTGGCGCAGGGTCTGGACGCCCCGGAAGAGGCCGGTGGGGCGGTGGGCCGTGAGAGTGATGCCGCTGCGGCCCGACTGCAGCCGGTAGCCCTCGTCGCCGAGCGCGGCGTCCTTGGTGAGGCGGAGCCGGATGCCGCCCGCCGCCGCGTTCTCGTCGACGACGGGCAGCGCGTGACCGGTCGAGGGGCGGAGGAGCCCGGCGAGGTAGTCGGCGACGGCGCGGGACTCGCGGGAGCCCTTGTCGACGCGGATACGGGTGGCGGCGTTGATCGTGTACGGCTGTCCGCCGGGCGCCACGGAGGCGGGGGCCGGGACGACCCTGCCGAGCGGCCGCAGCACGGAATCGGCGGCGGAGTGGGCGGTGGGGGCGGCTCCGACGCAGGAGATGCCGGCCGCCGCAAGGAGCAGCAGGGCGCCGAGCACGCGGGGAAGCGTTCTGCGCTGTCTCACAGACATGGTCCCTTTCGATGGACTTCGAGGCTGTGGATATGCGTATCCGAACAGTCACCATGCGTACCGTGGACCACTTGCGCGGTCAAGGTGTAGACCAATTTGGCCACTCAAGGCTGCGATCATGGAGGGGTCTGCCCGATTTCGGGCAGGATTCTTGCTAAGTCGCCCGGGTACCCCTCAGTATTCACGGGTGCTCGAACGCCGCCCGTCGCATGACGACCTCATCGACCACCTGGTGCGCAGCACCGCGCTGCAGCGCGGTGAGGCCGCCCGGGTGGTTCTCGACGTGCTGGCGTACTTCGACGAGTCGACCGAGGACTTCGTCCGCCGCCGCCACCGCGAACTGCAGTCCGGTGGCGCCGTGAACGCCGAGATCTTCGAGCGCATCGCGGCCGAGCTGCCGCACCGCGCCGTGGCGCCGCCGGAGCTCTCGCTCCGGCAACTGCGCCGCATCGTCTACGGCTGAGCACGCCCACTACCTTGGAGGGGTTACACCTTTATGTGCGGAATTGTCGGTTACATCGGAAAGCGTGACGTGGCCCCGCTGCTGCTGGAAGGCCTGCAGCGGCTGGAGTACCGGGGGTACGACTCCGCCGGCATCGTGATCACCAGCCCGAAGGCCTCCGGCCTGAAGATGGTGAAGGCCAAGGGTCGGGTCCGTGACCTCGAGGCCCGCGTCCCCAAGCGCTTCACCGGCACCACCGGCATCGCCCACACCCGCTGGGCCACCCACGGCGCGCCGAGCGACATCAACTCGCACCCGCACCTGGACCCCGAGAACAAGGTCGCGGTCGTCCACAACGGCATCGTCGACAACGCGCAGGAGCTGCGCGCCAAGCTCGAGGCGGACGGCGTCGTCTTCGCCTCCGAGACCGACACCGAGGTCATCACCCACCTGATCGCCCGCTCCCAGGCCACCACCCTGGAGGAGAAGGTCCGCGAGGCGCTCAAGGTCATCGAGGGCACCTACGGCATCGCCGTCATGCACGCCGACTTCAACGACCGCATCGTGGTGGCCCGCAACGGCTCCCCGGTCGTCCTCGGCATCGGCGAGAAGGAGATGTTCGTCGCCTCCGACGTCGCCGCCCTGATCGCCCACACCCGCCAGGTCGTCACCCTCGACGACGGCGAGATGGCCACCCTCAAGGCCGACGACTTCCGCACGTACACGACCTCGGGCGCCTCCACGACGGCCACCCCGGAGACCGTGGAGTGGGAGGCCGCCTCCTACGACATGGGCGGCCACGACACGTACATGCACAAGGAGATCTCCGAGCAGCCCGACGCGGTCGACCGCGTGCTGCGCGGCCGGATCGACGACCGCTTCTCCACGGTCCACCTGGGCGGCCTGAACCTCGACGCCCGCGAGGCCCGCTCCATCCGCCGTATCAAGATCCTCGGCTGCGGCACCTCGTACCACGCCGGCCTCATCGGCGCCGGGCTCATCGAGTCCATGGCCCGCATCCCCGCCGACGCCGAGCCGGCCTCGGAGTTCCGCTACCGCAACCCGGTCGTGGACCCCGACACCCTCTACATCGCCGTCTCCCAGTCCGGTGAGACGTACGACGTGCTGGCCGCCGTCCAGGAGCTGAAGCGCAAGGGCGCCCGCGTCCTCGGCGTCGTCAACGTCGTCGGCTCGGCGATCGCCCGCGAGGCCGACGGCGGCGTGTACGTGCACGCCGGCCCCGAGGTCTGCGTCGTCTCCACCAAGTGCTTCACCAACACGGTCACGGCCTTCGCGCTGCTCGCCCTGCACCTCGGCCGCATCCGCGACCTTTCGGTGACCGACGGCAAGCGGATCATCGAGGGCCTGCGCAAGCTGCCCGCGCAGATCAGCGAGATCCTCGAGACCGAGGACGAGATCAAGAAGATCGCCGCGGAGTACGCGGGCGCCCAGTCGATGATGTTCATCGGCCGCGTGCGGGGCTACCCGGTCGCCCTGGAGGCCTCCCTGAAGCTCAAGGAGATCTCCTACATCCACGCCGAGGCGTACCCGGCCTCCGAGCTGAAGCACGGCCCGCTCGCCCTGATCGAGCCGGCCCTGCCGACGGTCGCGATCGTCCCCGACGACGACCTGCTGGAGAAGAACCGCGCCGCCCTGGAGGAGATCAAGGCCCGCAGCGGCCGCATCCTCGCGGTCGCGCACCAGCCGCAGGCGAAGGCCGACCACACCATCGTCGTCCCGAAGAACGAGGACGAGCTGGACCCGATCCTGATGGGCATCCCGCTCCAGCTCCTCGCGTACCACACGGCGCTCGCCATGGGCCGCGACATCGACAAGCCGCGCAACCTGGCCAAGTCCGTCACGGTCGAGTAGCAGGTTCCGGGCCTGTCACCCGGAGCTCTCGACCACGGCCGGGAAAGCCCGTCCGCCCGCATTCCGGACCTGTCCCCGGAGGGCCGGACGCCCGGCCGGACACGCAGCGGTCCCTGCGCACGCCACCTGTGCACAGGGACCGCTGCTTTCATCGAGGGCTCGATCCGCCTTGAGGGCGCTTGCGCGTCTGTCGACAGCCGCGCCGCCCCTTCGGCTCTCTCGCCCCCTGGCCCGCGCCCCACCCCGAGCGGGGCGCGGACCCCTCGTGGCCACGTCAGCCGGCGGCCGCCACACCCCGGCCCGCGGCACTCTTCAGTGAGGTCGGCCAGTTGGCCACCGCCGCCGTCGCGCCGTACCAGGCCGCGAGTCCGGCGACCGCGGCGACCCAGCCGCCCGCCTTGCCCAGCCCGCCGTTGTCGGCGAGGGCGCCGATGCCGAGCAGCAGCAGCGCGACGAACAGCAGCCCGTACACGCCCTGTCCGAACAGCCCGCTGCCCGAGGACGCCATGGTCAGCGTGAGCGCGAGCAGCGCCCACAGCAGGAGGAAGAGCCCGGTCGCCTCGGCCGAGGCGTCGCCGCCCACTCCGGTCCCCCAGGTGAACCAGAAGGCGCCGAGCGCCGAATAGGCCGTGCCCGTACCGCCGTTGCCTGCGCGCAGGGCGAGCAGACCGACGAGGAAGAGCGCCACGCCGCCGACCCAGGTGGCGAGGGCTGCGGCGTCGGACGCCGCGACGTTGTCTATGACGCCCGTGCTGCCGATGCCGAAGGCCAGCAAGGTCAGTCCGAGCGCGAGGTGGCCGAGAGTGGAGGTGGTGTTTCCCGCGGCGACTTCGTTGTCCACGGCGGGCTCCCTTCAAGTGGGCAGTTGTGCTGCGTGAGCTGCTTGTTCCGGTGACCTTTAAGTACCCTTCACAAGCGCACAAATCACCTGTCGGAGGTGAAATTTATCGCTACACCAAAGGAGTTGACGAAGTGTCGAGGAGATGAAGCCGTCGAGATCGAGCCGTCGCGGCCGGTCGTACGACTCAGGGGATCTCGGCTCAGGGAATGACGATCACGGGACGCTGCGCGCGCTTCGCGAGGCGTCCGGCCACCGAGCCGAAGATCCGGCCGACGATGCCGTGCGTGGAGCCGACCACGATCGCGTCGGCCGAGTACTCCCGGCCGACCTCCTCCAGTTCGTGGCAGATGTCGCCACCGCGCTCGACGAGGATCCACGGGACCTCGGCGAGGTAGTCGGCGCAGGCGAGCTCGAGACCGAGCACCTCGGTGCGGTGGTCCGGCACGTCGACGAAGACCGGCGGCTCGCAGCCGGCCCAGACGGTCGTGGGCAGCCGGTTGGCGACATGGACGATGATCAGGCCGGAGCCGGAGCGCTTGGCCATGCCGATGGCGTACGCGAGGGCCCGCTCACTGGAGGTCGAGCCGTCGAAGCCGACGACCACTCCGTGCCTGAAGGCGGGATCACAGGAGTGACGTGGCTGTTCGACCGCGAGGGGGTCGACCGTGGAGTCGGCGACGCGCTTGCGGTCCGCGGGTTCGGGGAATTCGTGACCGGCCATCGGTGTCTCGGCGAAGAAGTCCTGTTGGGAGGGGACGATGGAGAACGTCGTACGAACAACGGTTGGCGGCGGAGCTGTGTCCGGGAATCATCTTCCCAAGCCCATACCCCCAAGGGTACGGCGACACTCCTCTCCTGCCCAGAGCCGTCGTGACCACACACAGCGATCGCACGGCGTCCCAGGGAGCATGCACGAGCCCGTCCCGATATGGCAATGCCGGTTGTGTCCTACAGGTGTCCGTACGGGGCACGAACGGCGGCCACGCGCAGTGACCGGAACGTTCCGCTCCTCGTTGCCACAGGTCCAGTCACCGTCGCAGGGAGCCCCGCCCGTGCCCGCACCATCGGCCGCCGCCACCTCCACCGCCACGTCCCCCTTCACCGTCGCCCACTCCCCCACGCCCACCCCCGGGCCGGCACTCCCCCCACCCCCCTCACCGACACCCGGCCGACGGCGCCTCCCGGACCCCTCGCCGAGGAGTGGAAGCGCGGGGAGCGCGGGGAGCACAGGGAGCGCGGAGGGCGGCGCGGGGAGCGCGGCGACCGAGTCGGCGGGCGACGTCGTCCGCTGGGGGGTCTTCTGCTGCGTCCTGGTCCCGGTCGTCCTCGTCGCCTACGGCACCTCGCTCGGCGGTGCGGCCGGGACGGCGCTGGGGCTCGTCGCGGTGACGGCGGTCTGCCAGGTCCTGCTGCGCCGGGCGGAACGCGGTCTGCGCGCCGAGGCCGCGCGGCCGCGATCCCGACGCTCCCAGGGCGGCCGAAACCCCCGACGGATCTGACGAACCCCCGTGGAGCTGACAGGTTCGTACACCCACACCCGTATGTTTTCAGCCAACTTCCAGTTGTCGGCGAGTCCTTGCCGGAATGCCCCCTCAACCCCCTGGCCACCAGGCATGAAAGCCCCGCGGTCGGCGCGCACACCCTACGGGGACGGGCCATGCGCGCACGACGCACTTCCCTGCGCGGCCTGCGAGTGGAACGCTTCGTGATCGAATGCTTCGCGCCAAGTTGCCTTGTCGACAATGTGCCGGATGGAGAACTTGTCACGCCGGCGCCACGGAACACAGTAGATTCGATCATGGGTATCGAAGACTGGGGTCTCGTGCAAAACCGAGGGGAAACGTGCAGGAGCGACAGGACCAGGGAGACGCGAACACCGAGGGGGGCTTAGCGTCATGAGCCAGGACTCCGCCGTACCGGAGGCCGCACGGAAGCTTTCCGGGCGCCGCCGTCGCGAAGTCGTCGCGGTGCTGCTGTTCAGCGGCGGCCCCATCTTCGAGAGCTCCATCCCGCTCTCCGTGTTCGGAATCGACCGGCAGGACGCCGGAGTGCCGCGCTACCGGCTGCTCGTGTGCGCCGGCGAGGAAGGCCCGCTGCGGACCACAGGGGGCCTCGAACTGACCGCGCCGTACGGCCTGGACGCGATCAGCCGGGCCGGCACCGTCGTCGTACCGGCCTGGCGGTCGATCACCTCGCCGCCACCGCCGGAGGCGCTCGAAGCGCTGCGCCGGGCACACGAAGAGGGCGCGCGGATCGTCGGGCTGTGCACCGGCGCGTTCGTGCTCGCCGCGGCCGGACTGCTCGACGGCCGGCCGGCGACCACGCACTGGATGTATGCGCCGACGCTCGCCAAGCGCTATCCGTCGGTCCATGTGGATCCGCGGGAGCTCTTCGTCGACGACGGGGACGTACTGACATCGGCCGGCACCGCGGCCGGGATCGACCTGTGTCTGCACATCGTGCGGACCGACCACGGCACGGAGGCCGCGGGCGCCCTGGCGCGCCGCCTGGTCGTCCCGCCGCGGCGCAGCGGCGGCCAGGAGCGCTACCTCGACAGGTCTTTACCAGAGGAGATCGGCGCCGACCCGCTCGCGGAGGTCGTCGCCTGGGCCCTGGAGCACCTCCACGAGCAGTTCGACGTGGAGACGCTCGCGGCCCGTGCGTACATGTCACGGCGGACGTTCGACCGCAGGTTCCGCTCGCTCACCGGCAGCGCTCCCCTGCAGTGGCTGATCACCCAGCGGGTGCTGCAGGCGCAGCGGCTGCTCGAGACCTCCGACTACTCGGTCGACGAGGTCGCGGGTCGCTGCGGCTTCCGCTCCCCGGTGGCGCTGCGCGGTCACTTCCGCCGCCAGCTCGGCTCCTCGCCGGCCGCGTACCGCGCGGCCTACCGGGCCCGGCGCCCGCAGGCCGAGACGGCGACGACGGTGCTGGACCCGATGGTGCCGTCGCAGGTGTCGCCGGTCACCCGGCGTCCCGGCGGACCGCTGGAGCCGGGCAAGCCGCCGTCCGACCTGTACGCGTCGGGCCGCCCGGCACTGCCGGGCCAGCGCAGCGCCCCATAAGGGCGAACCGCACAGCGCGAACCGACGGGCGCCCGGGGACACCTCCCCGCGGCGCCCGTCGTCGCGAGCAGGGAGTACGACTCCGCAAGCAGGGCCCGATCCCCTGGGCACCCCCTAAGGTAGGACGCATGAACGATCGCATGGTGTGGATCGACTGCGAGATGACCGGGCTCTCGCTGACGGACGACGCACTCATCGAGGTGGCCGCACTGGTCACCGACTCGGAACTGAACGTGCTCGGCGACGGGGTGGACATCGTGATCCGCCCGCCGGACGCGGCGCTGGAGACCATGCCCGAGATCGTGCGCCAGATGCACACGTCCTCCGGCCTCCTCGACGCCCTGCCCGGCGGAACCACCCTCGCCGACGCCGAGGCGCAGGTCCTCGCCTACGTACGCGAGCACGTCAAGGAGCCGGGCAAGGCACCCCTGTGCGGGAACTCGGTCTCCACCGACCGCGGGTTCCTGTCGCGGGACATGCCGGCGCTGGAGAACCACCTGCACTACCGGATCGTCGATGTCTCCTCGGTCAAGGAACTGGCCCGCCGCTGGTACCCGAGGGCGTACTTCAACAGTCCGGAGAAGAGCGGCAACCACCGCGCGCTGGCCGACATCCGCGAGTCCATCGCGGAGCTGCGCTACTACCGCGAGGCGATCTTCGTCCCGCAGCCCGGACCGGACTCGGACACGGCGAAGCAGATCGCCGCACGCCACGTCCTGCCCGGCGAGTGAGTCCCGGCACCGTGTGAGCCCCTGCTCGCGCCCCCGACGCCCCCTGACGTCACCCTGACGCCACCCCGGCGGAATGCGGGCGCGAGCACCCGCTCGGACCCTGTAGACTTCTTCTCGGCCGGTCGGGGAAACCTTCGGGAAAACCGCCGGTCGTGGTGGGTATAGCTCAGCTGGTAGAGCACCTGGTTGTGGTCCAGGATGTCGCGGGTTCGAGTCCCGTTACTCACCCTGAAGGTCGAGGCCCCGGTTCATACGAACCGGGGCCTCGGTCGTTCCCGGGCAACCGATCCCCGCGCGGCGACGACTGTGAGGTACGCAACGGCTCTCTTCCCGCCAGGAGGATTCGTGCAGTACCCGCAGGCACCTCGCTCCCTGCTCGCCGCCCTGTGCGCCGGTGTCGTCGCCGTCGCCTCACTCACCCTCACCACCGGGACCGCGTCCGGCGCGACCGCGCGGCAGGCCGAGCGGCTCGACCGGGGTGTGGTCAGCGTCCACACCGGGACCGGCAATCTGGTGAGCTGGCGCTGGCTCGGCACCGACCCGGACAGCGTCGCCTTCAATGTGTACCGGGCCGGTACGAAGGTGAACGCCACCCCCGTCACCGCCTCCACCAACTACTTCCACGCCGGAGCTCCCGCTCACGCCGACTACACCGTCCGCGCTTTCGTCGGCGGCGTGGAGCAGGGCGACTCGGTGCACGCCGTCCAGTTCCGCACCGGCTTCAAGGACGTGCCGCTCACTCCCCCCGCGGGCGGCACCACCCCGGACGGGGTGGCGTACACCTACGAGGCCAACGACGCGTCCGTCGGCGACCTCGACGGGGACGGCGCGCTGGACTTCGTACTGAAGTGGCAGCCGACCAACGCCAAGGACAACTCGCAGTCCGGCTACACCGGGAACACGATCGTCGACGGCATCCGGCTCGACGGGACGCGCCTGTGGCGGATCGACCTCGGCCGGAACATCCGTTCCGGGGCGCACTACACGCAGTTCCAGGTGTACGACTACGACGGCGACGGCCGGGCCGAGGTCGCCATGAAGACCGCCGACGGGACCGTCGACGGGCGCGGCACGGTCATCGGCAGCACGTCCGCCGACCACCGCAACAGCAGCGGCTACGTCCTGGCCGGACCCGAGTACCTGACCATGTTCGACGGGCTCACCGGCGCCGCGATGGGCACCACCGGCTACGTGCCGGCCCGCGGCACCGTCTCCTCGTGGGGCGACAGCTACGGCAACCGGGTCGACCGCTTCCTCGCCGGAACCGCGTACCTGGACGGCGCCCGGCCCTCGCTCATCATGGCGCGGGGGTACTACACCCGGTCCGTGATCGTGGCCTGGGACTGGCGCGGTGGGCAGTTCACCCGGCGCTGGACCTTCGACAGCGGTTCGTCCACCAACACCGGCAAGGGGTACGACGGGCAGGGGTCGCACAGCCTCTCCGTCGGCGACGTGGACGGCGACGGCAAGGACGAGATCGTCTACGGGTCGATGGCCGTCGACGACAACGGCAACGGCCTCTGGACGACCAGGACCGGGCACGGCGACGCCCAGCACCTCGGCGACCTCGACCCGGGAACGGCGGGCTGGAGTACTTCAAGGTCTCCGAGTCGTCGTCCCAGCCGTCCGAGCTGTACATCGACCCGGCGAACGGCAGCATCCGCTGGCAGCTCGGCGCCTGCTGCGACAACGGGCGCGGGGTCGCCGGCGACATCCACACCGGGAACGCGGGCGCCGAGGTGTGGTCGGCCTCCGGCACCTCGATACGGGACGAGGGCGGGGCCGCCAAGGGCCGCGAGCCCTCGTCCGCGAACTTCCTGAGCTGGTGGGACGGTGACACCACCCGCGAGCTCCTGGACGGCACCCGCATCGACAAGTACGGGACGTCCGGCGAGACCCGGCTGCTCACCGGTGCCTCGGTCGCCTCCAACAACGGCACGAAGGCGACCCCGGCGCTCTCCGGTGACATCCTCGGCGACTGGCGCGAGGAGGTGGTGTGGCGCACGGCGGACAACCGCGCGCTGCGGATCTACTCGTCCCCGTACGAGACGGGCACGAAGATCACCACGCTGTTGCACGACACGATGTACCGCACGGGTCTCGCCTGGCAGAACACCGCCTACAACCAGCCCCCGCACCCGAGCTTCCACCTGGGCGGCGGCATGGGGACCGCACCGCGGCCCCTCGTCACGACGCCGTAGCGCATCGAAGACGCTCGAAAGAGTGAACCCTTTTCTGTATCGGTCGCTATGAAATCTGATGTACGGTCATTTCATAACGACCGATACAGATTTGGGGGACCCTTCCATGACGACCTCTCGCGCGCTTCTGCTCACCCACGGCTCCGGCGGGGGCATCGAGTCCAACTACGGCCCGATCCGGGGGGCGCTGGCCTCCGGCGGGCGGCACGTCGTCGGGTTCGACCTGCCGGGTACGGGCGGAGCACCCCGCGCCACGGATCCGCTCGAACTGGACGCGCTGGCCGACGGGTTGGTGGCCGAGGCCGACGCCGCGGGGGTGGAGCGCTTCGCCGTCTCCGGGTACTCCCTGGGGACGACGGTCGCGATCCGGGCCGCGACCCGTCACCCGGAGCGGGTGACGGGCCTGGTGCTGACCGCCCCGTTCGCCTACGCGGACCATGCGCTGCGGCAGGCGTCCCTGCTGTGGCGGGACCTCGCGGACAGCGGGCAGCACGCGTTGGTGGCGCGCCTTCTGGTGCCGCTGGTCTTCAGCCCCGCGATGCTCGACCCGATGACACCGGAGGTCGTCGAGGGTGTCGTCCGGCTCACCGGCGAGTCGATCCCGGAGGGTACGCCGGAGCACGCGGACCTGGTGGCGCGGGCGGACGTCCGGGAGGACCTGGCCGGGGTGGGCGTGCCGACCCTGGTCATATCGACGACCGAGGACCGGCTGGTGGCGCCGGCGCTGCACCGGTCGGTCGCGGCCGGCATCCCCGGTGCGCGGCTCACCGAACTGGCCACGGGACACGCTCCGTTCGCCGAGAACCCGGCGGTATGGGGGAAGCTGATCACCGAGTTCCTGAGCGAGGTGGAGCAGGCCTGATCCGGGCGGGAGCGCAAGAAGGCGCGCTCCGGCCGGCGGTGGGGGTGGCTCCGGCCGGAGCGCGCGGTGTGGGGGGCTCAGTGGCTCACTTGTAGGCGGCGAACGCCTTGGTGAAGGCCAGCGGCTGCTGGAGGATCGAGGAGCACGTGGCGTCCGCGTGGTTGACCGCGCCCGCCGCGCACTGCTTGTCGCGGGTCGAGGACCACATCGACAGCCAGCCGATGCCCTTGGACTTCGCGAAGTCGACCAGCTGGGTCGCGTCGTCGACCTTGAAGATCTCGGTGGTGACGTCGTTGACACCGATCATCGGGGTGACGGCGACGGCCTTCCAGGCGGCCGCGTCGCTCAGCCCGAGGACACCCTTGATCTGGGCCTGGGTCGCGGTCGCGGCCTGGATCGCGTACTGGCCCATGTCTCCGCTGTAGGCCGGGCCGTAGTCCATCGCCATGATGTTGACGGCGTCGACGCGGACACCGTTCCTCTTGGCGTCGGCGAGGAGGTCCACACCGGGCTGGGTCAGCCCCTCGGGCATGACCGGCAGGGTGAAGGAGACGTTCAGGCCCGGGTGGGACTTCTGGAGCTGGGCGATGGCCTGGGAGCGCCGGGTGTTCGCGGCGGTGTCCGGCAGGGCCGCGCCCTCGATGTCGAAGTCGACCTTGGTGAGCTTGTACTGGTCGACGACCTTGCCGTAGGCGGCCGCGAGGTCGGCGGAGGAGGAGCAGTTGAGGGCCAGTTCGTGGCCGGCGGCGCCGCCGAAGGAGACCCGGACGTCACCGCCCTTGGCCCGCAGGGCCCCTATCTGGGAGGCCACCTTGTCGTTCGCGAGGTCGGTGACACCGCCCCACAGCGGGGCGCAGGAGCCGCCGGAGGTGATGAAGGCGAGGTTGAACTCCTTCACACCAGTGGCATCGGCGGTCGCGAGCATGTCGTACGACGGGTAGAGGGAGGTGTCGATGTAGGGCGCGTACTTCGCGACGGCACCCGGGGCGCCGGTGGCGGTCGCCGTCGGCGTGGGCGTCGGAGCCGTCGTGGCGGTCTGGCTCGGTGTGGCCGTCGCAGTGGCGGTGGGGGTCGCCGAGGCGGTCGGGGCCACGGTGGCGGTGGGCTGCTCGGTCGGCCGGCCGCTGGGCGTCGGGGTCGCGCCGCCGACGGAGCAGGTGGCCTTGTTGATCAGGCAGTTGGCGGGGTCGCCGGCCTCGCCTGCGGCCGAGGTCACGAAGCCGACGGTGACGGACTGGCCGGGGGCGAGCTCCTTGTTCCAGCTCGCGGGCTTCACGGTGACGTGCTGCCCCGAGACGGTGTGCTCACCGTTCCACAGGGAGCCGATCGTGGTGCCGGCCGGCAGGTCGAACTCCAGCGTCCAGCCCCCCGACTGGACGCTGGAGGTCTGGTTGGTCACGACGTACTGGCCGGTGTAGCCGCCTGTCCAGGTGCTGGTCCTGGTGTACGCGGCGCCGACGGCCGCGGCCTGGGCGGTGCCCGTGAGCGCGAACGCGGCGCCCCCGATCACCGCCGCGGCGACGACCGCGCCGATGACCTTGGTCTTGCCGCTCGCCCTGCGCCGGTGCGAACTGGTGCCCATCGCGTGCCTGCCTCTGTGTGCCGGGGGTGGGGTGGGGTGCGGGCAGCACGCTAGCGAGTGGGAAACGGACAAATACGTACGAGGGGGCTCGGGTTGAGGATTCTTAGGCTCCGCTTAAGGAAGCCATCGGAACGACGAAAGGTTCAGACGTCCGCGGCACGCCGGGAGCCCTGGCCGCTCCGCTTGCGGCGGCCCACCCGGTTGGCGCGGCGGCCGGCCTCACCGCCGGAGCGGCGCCCGTCCAGGCCGATCCAGATGCGGACCTCGGTGCCGCCGAGCACCGAGTGCCCGATGCGGACGTCGCCGCCCGTGGACTCGGCCATCTGGCGCACGATGTCGAGGCCGAGACCGGTGGAGCCGGCGCGGTGGCCGCTGTTGCCCCGGGTCAGGGCGGCGGCCGGGTCGGCGATGCCGGGACCGGCGTCGGAGACCAGGACGATGACGGCGTCGTCGCCGTTGTGGACGTCGACGGAGAAGGCCGTCCCCTCGGGGGTGTGGCGGAAGACGTTGCCGAGCAGCGCGTCGAGCGCGGCGACGAGTTCGGGCCGGGCGACCGGGATGCGTACGGGGCGGTCGACGCCCGCCACGCGTACCTTGCGGCCCTCGTCCTCGGCGAGCGCGGACCAGAAGTCCATCCTCTCCCGGACGACCTCGGAGGCGTCGCAGCCGGCGCCCGGGCCGGTGGCCTGGGTCTGCGGCTTGGCCTCCCGGGCCGTACGGATGATGGTGTCGACCTCGCGCTCCAGCTGCTCGACCGCGACCCGGGTCTGCTCGGCCGCCGGACCGGAGCCGAGCGAGGCCGTGTTGAGCCGCAGCACGGTCAGCGGGGTGCGGAGCCGGTGGGAGAGGTCGGCGGCCAGCTCGCGCTCGTTGGCGAGGAGCTGGACGACCTGGTCGGCCATCGAGTTGAAGGCGATCGCCGCCGACTTGAGCTCCGGCGGGCCCTCTTCGGGGACGCGCGCACCGAGCTTGCCCTCGCCCAGGTCGTGGGCGGCGCCGGCGAGTCGCTGGGCGGGCCGGACCATCCGGACGCCGAGCCGGTCGGCGACGGCGACGGAGCCGATGATCAGGGCGATGCCGACGCCGGCCAGGACCAGCCAGGCGGTGGCGACGCCGTTGGTGACCTCGCCCTCGGGGACGAAGAGTTCGACGACGGCGACCTGTCCGGAGCTGAGCGCCGTGGGCTGGAGGAGGACGGAGCCGCCCTCCACCTCGGCGATGGTGGCCCGCCCCAACTGCCGGGTGGTCCGCAGATCGTTCTCGTCGGCCCGGCGGGTCCCGATCTCCAGGGCCTTGCCGCCCGCTTCGTCGGCGGCGGGGACATGGACGGCCATCCGCCCGGCGGCCCCGTCCTCGGTGGTGGCGACCGCCCGGTCGAGTTCCTCGCGGTCGGTGGTGATCGCGAGCACGGGCGCGAGTCCGGCGGCGCGGCGCTCGGCGTTGGAGAAGGCCCGGTCACTCGCCATCTCCTTGACGACGAGGCCGAGCGGTACGGCGAAGGCGACGACGACCATGGCGGTGACGGCCAGCGACACCTTGACGAGTGCCCATCTCACGGCTGCGGCTCCCGCGGCGGCTCCAGCTTCACGCCCACCCCGCGCAGGGTGTGCAGATAGCGGGGACGGGCGGCCGTTTCACCCAACTTCCGCCGTAGCCATGACAAATGTACGTCGATGGTCTGATCGTCCCCGTAGGACTGCTGCCACACCTCGGCGAGCAGCTCCTTGCGCGGCACGACCACCCCCGGCCGCCCGGCGAGGAAGGCCAGCAGGTCGAACTCCCGGCGGGTCAGGTCGAGCCCGGTCCCGTCGAGCTCCGCCTGCCGCCGCAGGGGGTCGATCGACAGACCGCCGACCTGGATCACCCGCGACGGAGGCGCCTCGCCCGCCGCGGCCCGCGAGCGGCGCAGTACGGCGGCCATCCGCGCCGAAAGGTGCTCCACGGAGAAGGGCTTGGTGAGGTAGTCGTCGGCGCCGTCGTTGAGGAGCCGGACGATCTCCGTCTCGTCGTCCCGCGCGGTCGCGATGATCACCGGTACGTCGGTGATGCCGCGCAGCATCTTCAGCGCCTCGGACCCGTCCAGATCGGGCAGTCCGAGGTCCAGGATGACCACGTCGAAACGGAAATGGGCGACCTCGCGCAGCGCCTCCAGGGCCGTGCCGACGCTCCGTACGGTGTGGGAGGCCTCGGTCAGATGCCGGATGAGGGCCGAGCGCACGAACTGGTCGTCCTCGACCACGAGCACACTTGCCATGGCCCGCACCGTACGCCATACGGGGGACGACGAGGGAAGGTCCACCCTGCAGGACGCCCAGGGGTGGCGTGGTGCAGGATGGCCCGGATGCGTAGAGGACTTGTTCACGCCATGGCGTGGTCGCTCGCCACGGGCGCGGCGGTCACGCTCTCGTGGTGGGGTGTGCACACGGTGCTGGCCGGCACGGTCTACGACCCGCCGCGCGCCCTGCCCATCCCGGCCGGCACCACCGACGGGCCGGCCGGCGAGATCGGCGATCCGCTGTCGTCCTCCACGCAGCGGCCGAAGGCCCCCTCGTCCACGCCGACCACCGGGCCCGGCGCGAGCGGCGCCCCGACGGCCTCGCCCTCGACGAGCCCCTCGCGCAAGCCCTCGGCGACGTCCACGGGGCAGCCGCAGAGCGGGGGCGACGTCAAGAGCTATGCCGTGGACGGCGGCCGGGTCGTGTTCGACCTCGGCGAGACGTCGGCGGAGCTGGTCTCGGCGACGCCGTCCTCGGGCTGGCAGATGCAGGTCTGGAAGCAGCCGACCTGGATCCGGGTCACCTTCACCAAGGACGGCCGGGAGCTGTCGGTCTTCTGCGTCTGGCACGACACCGCGCCCCGGGTCGAGATCGACGAGCGATAGGGGTCCGCGCTCCCGCCGTCAGCGGAACACGGACGCCGGCGGTACGGGCGAGGGCTTGGCGCTGGCGTCGGTGACCGGGGCCGCTCCCCCGGTGAAGTCGGCGAGCTCCCGGCCGTGCTCCACCCGCCCGGCGTGCGGGTCGGTCGCCACCCGGCGGGTCAGCTCGGCCACGGGAAGCTCCCGGTCTGAGGCGAGCAGCACGGCGTTGCCGAAGCGGCGGCCGCGCAGCACGGTCGGGTCGGCCGTCAGCGCCAGCTCCGGGAAGACGGTGGCGGCGGTCGCGATCTGGCCGCGCAGATGGGTCAGCGGGGGTCCGTCGGCCAGGTTGGCGGCGTAGAACCCGCCGGGCTTCAGTACGCGGCGGACCTCGGCGAGGAACTCGGTGCTGGTGAGGTGCGCGGGCGTACGGGCCCCGCTGAACACATCGGCGATGATCAGGTCCGCCCAGCCGTCCTGGACCTTGGAGAGTCCGGCGCGGGCGTCGGTGGACCGGACGCGGATGCGGGCGGCCGTGTCGAGGGGCAGCTCGCGGCGGACGAGCTGGACCAGGGACCCGTCGAGTTCCACGATCTGCTGGGTGGAGCGGGGTCGGGTGGCGGCGATGTAGCGGGCCAGCGTGAAGGCTCCGCCGCCGAGATGGACGACCTGGAGGGGCCGGTTCGGCGGGGCGACGAGGTCGGCGATGTGGCCGAGGCGTCGCTGGTACTCGAAGGAGAGATGGCCCGGGTCGTCGAGGTCCACGTGCGACTGCGGGGCGCCGTCTATCAGCAGCGTCCAGCCGCGGGGCCGCTCCCGGTCGGGTATGAGCTCCGCGAGTCCGCCGTCGACGGTCTCGACGACGGCGACGGCTGCTGCCGCCCTCTCACGCGTTCTGTTCCTGGCCACGAGCCCCATTATCGGCGCTCGCGGTGGTGCCCCGCCCGCTCAGCGGCAGCCGTCGGCCGCCTCGATCAGACGGGCCGCCTGGCCCAGGGCCTCGCGCAGCACCGCCGGGTCGGTGACCTGCCCGTTGTCGCCGGGCGGCAGGAGCCAGCCGGCGGGGCGGGGCGCGTCACCCGCCGGCTCGGGGAGCTCCGGCAGTTCGGGGATGCGCAGGCCGCGCCCCAGGGTCTGCGTACAGGCGCTGCCCGGCATGTCCCAGCCTTCGGCCGTGCCGGGCGGGACCAGGAAGCCGAGGGTGTCGCAGGCCCCGTCATGCAGCACGGGACCGACCGCGGGGGCCCCGCCGCGGCGCAGGATGTCCACGGCCTCCAGGCCCTGGCGGACCGGCACGGTCACCAGGTCGCAGGGGGTCTCGTGCGGGGCGCTGGCGTCCGGGGTGGGTACGTGGCGTGCGGTCGACTGCGATCCGATCTCCAACAAGGGACCCCTCCTCGCTCTTGAGAAGACACGTTCCGTCTCTCCGCATGGTTCAACGCCCGTGCGCGTCAACGGCTACGGCGGCACGCCGCCGCAAAGGATGGCAGTTCATGGCAGATCGCGCGCGAGATATCCGATTTGTAGCCAAACTCTGCGTACGTGGCCGGTCACAGCAGGTACGTTCTTGCTCCGCCGGAACACCGGCAGCACCAGGAGAGGGCTCGGCCATGGCGATGTCACGGGCAGTTCCCAATCTCGCCTTCCGCCGGCTCCGCGGACAGCACTCGCCGGCGGAGTTCGCCGCGGCGGTCCGCCGGGCGGCGCGGGAGATCGGCGAGCAGGTCGCCTGCGACGCCCGCTACATCGGACGCGTGGAGGCGGGCGAGATCCGCTGTCCCAACTACGCGTACGAGCGGGTGTTCCTGCACATGTTCCCCGGTCTCGGCCTGGCGGACCTGGGCTTCTCGGCGCGGGAGGCGGTGCGCGGCCGACGGCCGGCCGCCTCGGCCGGGGCACCGCCCCCACCCGCGGTCACGACCCGGAACGATGAGGAGAGCGACGTGCTGCGTCGCGCATTCATGACGAGCGGTACCGCCACTGTGGCAGCCGCCTCGCTGGGACTCGGCGGCACCGCCGCAGCGATCCCGTCCCCTCGGGGAGCCCACAGGATCGGCGAGGACGAGGTCCGGGCCGTCGAGGAAGCCGTACGACAGATCCGGCTGCTCGACGACCGGCACGGCGCCGACGGCCTGTACAAGGTGGCCGCCCAGCCGCTGCGGGCGGCGTACGCGCTGCTCGACGCGGGCACCGCGGCCCGGCGCTCCACCGAGGACCGGCTGCACGCCGGCGCGGGCGAACTCGCCATCTCCGTCGGCTGGCTGGCCCATGACTCCGGCCGCTTCGACGACGCCCGCTCGCACTACGCGGAGGCCCTCGCCACCGCGCGCGTGTCCGGGGATGCGGCCCTGGAGGCGCACGCCTTCTGCAACACGTCGTTCCTGGCCAGGGACGCGGGGCGGTACCGGGAGGCGGTCCGGGCGGCCCAGGCGGGCCTGCGGGCGGCGCAGCCGCTCTCCTCCGCCCGGCTGCTCTCCCTCCTCTCGCTACGGGAGGCGGGGGCCTGGGCCGGGCTCGGCGACCGGGCCGCCTGCGAGCAGTCCCTGGGGCGCGCGCACACCCACTTCGCCCGGGGCCAGGCCGACGGCGATCCGGAGTGGATGTCCTTCTTCGGGGAGCCGGAGTTGGAGGCCCTGGAGGCGCACTGCTGGTCGGCGCTGGGCGACTGGAGCCGCGCGGCCCGCCACGCACACCGTGCGACGGTCCTCCAGAACCCGCATTTCGCCCGCAACCTCGCCCTCTACCGCGCCCAGCTGGCGAGCAACCTGGCCCATGCGGGGCGCCAGGACGAGGCGGCGGCCGAGGCCCGCCGGGTGGTGGACTCGCTGGACGGCGTCCAGTCCTCCCGTATCCGGACCATCCTGACGGAGACCGGCAGGGTCCTCGCGGCAGCCCGCTGACCCCGCCCGAGGCGGTGAGGGCGGGACCGGGGCGCCTACTCGAGGTGCCCGGTGTCGTTCCAGCGTGCGATGGCCGGCTCGCCGTACATCCAGCCCAGCACCGACAGGCTCGTCGGGTCGAGGCCGATGCGGGCGCCGAAGGAGACCTCCTCGCCCAGCCAACGCGCCGCGATCGTCCGCAGGATGTGGCCGTGCGCGAAGACCAGCACGTCCCGGTCCGCCGAGCGCGCCCACTCCACGACCTCGTCGGCCCGCGCCGCGACCTGCGCCAGGCTCTCTCCCTCCGGCACGGCGTCGCGCCACAGCAGCCAGCCGGGCTGAAGGGCCTGGATCTGGGGCGGGGTCAGCCCCTCGTACGCCCCGTAGTCCCACTCCATCAGCGCGTCCCACTCCTGCGCCCGCTCGCCGAAGCCGGCGAGCTCGCAGGTCTCACGCGCGCGTACCAGCGGGCTGGTGCGGATCTCCAGGTCCGGCAGCCCGTTCCAGGGCGCCCGGTGCAGCCGCTCGCCGAGCAGCTTGGCGCCGCGCCGGCCCTCGTCCAGCAGTGGGATGTCCGTCCTGCCGGTGTGGCGGCCGAGCAGCGACCATTCGGTCTGACCGTGCCGGGCGAGCAGGATGCGCGGTGGCATGAAGGCTCCCTGTTTCTTCAACGGGGCGACGTTTCGCAGTGCACATCCATCATCGCTCACGTGAATTCGCGGAGACGCCCGGGCAACCCGCGCGCCCCTGCCGACGTCCCTCTCCTCGGCCGAAACGAGAGGGATCCGGGGAATGCGCAGACCACGCTGGTGGGCGGAACTGATACTCATCGGCGTCGTGTACGCCGCGTACTCCTGCGGACGGCTGCTCGCCCGCGGCGATGTGCAGAGCGCCGTCGACCACGGCCTGGCCATCCTCGACCTGGAGAAGGCCCTCCACCTGAACGCCGAGCACCCGCTGAACCGGCTCTTCACCGAGACCCCGGCCCTGGGGATCCCCGCCGACTTCGCGTACGCCTCCCTGCACTACGTCGTCACCCCGGCCGTTCTGATCTGGCTCTTCCGCCGCCGTCCCGGCCGGTACCGGGCCGCCCGCACCTGGCTGATGGTCTCCACCCTCCTCGGTCTGATCGGCTTCACCCTGCTGCCCACCTGCCCGCCCCGGCTCCTGGACGCCCACCACGGCTTCGTCGACACGATGGCGCAGTTCAGCTCGTACGGCTGGTGGGGCGCCGAGGCCAGCGCACCGCGCGGGATGGGCGCGATGACCAACCAGTACGCGGCGATGCCGAGCCTGCACGTCGGCTGGGCGCTGTGGTGCGGAGTGATGCTGTGGCGGTACGGGCGTACGCCGCTGCTGAAGGCCCTCGGCGTCGCCTATCCGCTGCTCACCACCGTGGTCGTCATGGGCACGGCGAACCACTACTTCCTCGACGCGGTCGCCGGGGCGGCCGTGATGGGGCTCGGGCTCCTGCTCACCGCGCCCGCGCTGCGCCTCGCGGACCGGGTCCGCGGCACCCTCGGGAGCACCGTCGGGCGGGAGGACCGGCCGATTGTCAGTGGCGGATGGGAGACTTCCGCGGGTGAGCGAATCCCTGGGCAGCGGAGCTCCTCGACCTCCGCAGACGACACTCCGGCTCCAGCTCGCTGAGCTGCGCGGACCGGCCGTGGCGCCGCATCCGCTGGACGCGCGGGCGCTGGCGGCGCTGGCCGCCAATCCCGGCTGCCGGCGACGCGCGCTGCTCGACGGCGCCGGGGTGGACAAGGCCGCGCTCGCCTCGAAGCTGGGCTCGCCGGCGGCGTTCGGACAGTCCCAGTTCGCCTTCATGCGGGGCAACGCCTTCGAGGCGAAGGTCAAGGCCGACGGCGGCCGCGAGCTGCTGCGCCTGCTCGGCATCGAGGAGCCCGGGGCGGTACGGCTCCCGGATCTGGCCGCGGTCGGGCCCGAGGGCCGTGCGGCCCGCACGGCCCTCGCACTGCGCGAGGCGACGGCCGCCGGGGAGTGGGCGCTGCTCGACCATCCGATGCTGGCCCTGGACGTGGCGGGCTCCCCCGCCTATCTCGAGCCCGACGTGGTGGTCGTGCACCCCGACGGCCGGTGGACGGTCGTGGAGATCAAGTCGTTCCCGATGATCGACGGTTCGGCGGACGCCTCCAAGGTCGGCGCGGCGGCCCGACAGGCGGCGGTGTACGTCCTGGCCCTGGAGCGGCTCGCGGCGCTGACGGAGGGTGCGGCGGTGGCGCACTCGGTGCTCCTCGTCTGCCCGAAGGACTTCTCCAACCTGCCGACGGCCTCGGTCGTCGACGTGCGCAAGCAGCTGTCCGTGACCCGCCGGCAGCTGGCCCGGCTGACCCGGATCGAGGACATCGCGGACGCGCTGCCCGACGGCGTCACCTTCGACGTGGAGACCTGCTCCCCGGAAGAGCTGGCGTCGGCGGTGGAGTCGGTTCCGTACGCGTACGCGCCGGAGTGCCTCGCCGCCTGCGAGCTGGCCTTCCACTGCCGGGAGCGCGCGAGACTCGCCGGTGCGGTGGAGGCGCTCGGCCGTTCGGTACGGGGCGAGCTCGGCGGGCTGACCACGATCGGCGCCGTCCTGGCGGCGGCGCGCGGCGAGGAGGGCGACGCGGAGGACCCGACGGTCGACGCGCTGCGCAGGGCGCGGGCGCTCCGGGTCGAGGCGCTGGCGGTCCCGCACGCCCGGACCGCGCAGGAGGCCGCCGCATGTCCCCGCTGAGCACACGCACGACCGGCACGACCGGAAAGGCCCCCTCATGTCGCTGATCTCCACCCTCGCCCGGCTGGAGGCCGTCGAGTCCGGGCGGGCACAGCCGCTGGCCACGGTGCGGCACCGGCATCTGTCGGACCGGCCGCTCGTCCTCGTACCGCTGACCACGGCCGGCGAGGCGGGCGCGCCGCTCGGCGCGCTGGTCGGTACCGATGCCGAGGAGCCGCGGCTCCTGGTCGTCGCGCAGCCGCGCGACCGGGACCTGCGGTTCGCGTTCCTCGCCGACCTGGCCGAGGTGGTCCTGCCGTACATCGACTCGTTCGCCGACGTGGTCGAGGCTGCGGAGAGGAACGAGACCGACCCGGAGACCGGCAAGAAGGTCAAGGTCGAGGTCGAACTATGCGCGGACGCACCGCAGTTGATCGTGCCGAGCCGGGCGGGCATCGAGTACGTACGGCTCCTCGGGCGCTCGATGCGGTTCCGGCGGACGGCGGAGCAGGACCCGGAGGCGCCGTTCCCTGCGCCGCCGCGCGTGCCGCTGCTCGGCCGGTGGCTGACGCACTTCGGCGAGCGGGCCCGCGTGCCGGGTTCCTCGTTGCTGCTGTCGGCGACCGACCTGCTGAACCGGCACTGGGCGACGGGCCAGTCCTCCCTGGAGGACCAGCACCTGGGCGCGTTGCTGGCCTGGGTCGATCCCCCGGAGGGGGATTCCGGTGCGGAGGCGGCGCTGCGGGCCGAGCTCGGCCGGGACCGCGACGGGCAGCTGCTGTGCCCGCCCGCCGGTCCCGCGACGGACCCGGCCTTCGACAACCGGCTGCTCGCGCCCGCGATCGAGCGCTTCGACCGGGCCCGGCAGGCCCTGGCCGCGGCCGAGGACGGCGAGAGCGCCGACGAGCGGCTCGGCGAACTGCACCGCGCCGAGGGGGAGATCCGCCGGCTGATCGCCTCCCAGCTCAAGCCGACCTGGGACGCGGTGTGGCACTCCCTCGACCTGCTGCGGGAGCTGCCCGAGGGGGCCAGGGTGGCGGACCGCTGGACCCGCGACCGCTGGTCGTTCACCGGCCACCGCGACCGGGTCGTGGCCGGCGAACCGCCGCAGCCGCGCCGCGACGACGCCGTGACGGCCGCCCAGAAGCTGGCTGCGCGGGAGTCCGCGCAGGGCCAGCTCGACGCTCAGGAGGCCCTCGACGATCCGCTGGTGCTCGCGGGGCGGCGGCTCGCCGGAGAGGCGTTCGAGACGGAGGTGGTGGACGTGACGATGGCCTGGTCGGAGTCGAAGCGGCCCTCGCCGCGCCCGCTGCTCACGGTCCGCACCGACGACCGGCCGCATCTGTCCGAGCGGGTGAAGGTGTACCGCTCGCTCGAAGGCAAGCCGCAGACGGCCGAGTTCGTGCGGTACGAGGACGACGGCTCGCTCGTGCTGCGGGTCACCGACCGGATGGGCCGCTCCAAGGAGCCCGCCGAGGGCTCGGTGCCGGAGAAGGGCGAGTGGATCGCCTGGACGCTGTTCGAGCACGACCAGCGCGTGGGTGCCAAGCTGCCGGACCCGGAGGAGACACCCTGGACGCACGGCGGCCCCCCGCGCTCCGACGTCGCCGAACTGCCCGATGCCGTCACCACGGAGGACCTGCTGTGACCGCCGACGACTTCGACCCCTCGGCGGCGGCCGCACGGGCGACGGACGACATCCTGCGGGACACCCTGCGCGGGAGCTCCCGGGGCGTCGTCGTCGACTCCCCGCCGGGCGCGGGCAAGTCGACGCTCGTCGTCCGGGCCGCGCTCGAACTGGCCTCGGCGGGTCGGCCCCTGATGGTCGTCGCGCAGACGAACGCGCAGGTCGACGACCTGGTGCTGCGACTCGCCGAGAAGGAGCCGGACCTTCCGGTGGGCCGGCTGCACTCCAACGACAGCGATCCGTACGACAAGGCGCTCGACGATCTGGAGAACGTACGGAAGTCCTCGAAGGCGGGGGACCTGGCGGGGCTTCCGGTGACAATCTCGACGGCCGCGAAGTGGGCGCACGTGAAGAACGTGGAGCCGTGGGCGCACGCGATCGTGGACGAGGCGTACCAGATGCGCTCGGACTCGCTGCTCGCGGTGGCCGGGCTCTTCGAGCGGGCGCTTTTCGTGGGCGACCCAGGGCAGTTGGACCCGTTCTCGGTGGTCGGTGCCGAGCAGTGGGCGGGACTCTCGTACGACCCGTCGGCGAGCGCGGTCTCGACGCTGCTCGCCCACAATCCGGATCTGCCGCAGCACCGGCTGCCCGTCTCCTGGCGGCTGCCGGCCTCGGCCGCGCCGCTGGTGTCCGACGCGTTCTATCCGTACACCCGCTTCCGCAGCGGCACCGACCACGGTGACCGGCGGCTGGCCTTCGGGGTGCCGTCGGACGGTTCGGGCCCGGATCGTGTCCTGGACGAGGCCGCGGAGTCGGGCTGGGGCCTGCTGGAACTCCCCGCCCGGCACACCCCGCGTACGGATCCCGAGGCGGTCCGGGCGGTGGCTCTGGTGGTGCGCCGGCTCCTGGACCGGGGCGGTGCGGCCGTATCGGAGCGTTCACCCGACCCGGTCCCGCTGACCCCCGACCGGATCGCGGTCGGCACGGCCCACCGCGACCAGGCGGCGGCGGTCCGCGCGGCGCTCGCGGAACTGGGCGTCTCGGGCGTGACGGTGGACACCGCGAACCGGCTGCAGGGCCGGGAGTACGACGTGACGGTGGTCCTCCACCCCCTTTCGGGCCGCCCGGACGCCACGGCCTTCCACCTGGAGACGGGCCGCCTCTGCGTCCTGACCTCCCGCCACCGCCACGCCTGCATCGTGGTCTGCCGCGCGGGTGTGTCGGACCTCCTGGACGACCACCCGTCGACGGAACCGGTCCAGCTGGGGGTGACGGTCAAGTTCCCGGACGGCTGGGAGGCGATGATGAGCACGTGGGACTTCTGGTCCGCCCATCGCGTCCCGTGGCGGCCGTAGCGCCTTCTGCGGTGCCCGCACCTGCGGGCACCGGGGAAGCGGCCGGGGCAGATCCGCGACGAGCCCTGCGAACCGTCCCCGAGCGGTCGCGTCAGCCCGTCGTCGGGGTGAGGCCGTCCCGTCGGGACGCCGCCGCGTGGGCGAGGAGTTCGTCGACCGGCCATTGGTCGTCGAGGTGTTCGCCGTACTTCGCGGCGACGATGCGGCCGTTCGTGCCGATCAGGAAGTCGCCCGGCAGACCGAGCCGGCCGCCCTGCGGGCTGCGTACCGGCGGGCGGGCGCGGCCGCGCAGCATCTCCCAGGTGCCGACGGTCACGGCCCGGGCCATCGGCCCCCACGCCCGGGGGCTGAGCAGCGCCCGGGGCGAGGACTCGACGCCGAACGCGGTGTAGAGCCCCTTGCCCGGGTCGGCGACGACCGGGAACGGCAGGCCTTCCAGGTGCGGGGTCAACTCCTCGGCCGGTGAGTGGAAGACGACGACCTCACGGATGCCGGCCGCCTCGATCTCCTCGTGCCGTCGCACCACGGACCGCAGGTGCAGATGGCAGACGGGGCAGCCGGCGAAGCGCCGGAACTGCAGATGGACGAGTCGTCCGGGGTCCGGGACCGCGACCGGGGGGCCGAGGAGCGGTTCAAGGGTGCGGACGGGGACCGTCGAGCCGGGTCGCAGCCGCATTGCGGGCAGGGCCATGGAACACCTCCACGTAGGCGTACGGTGTACTCCTATTCAGCGTAGGCGTATGCCGTACGCTGTCAACCCATGCCGCGCCCCCGCTCCCTCACCCAGGACCAACTGGCAGCCGCCGCCCTCGCCGTCATCGACCGCGACGGACTCGACGGCCTGTCGATGCGCGCCGTCGCCAAGGAACTCGGCATGAGCACGATGGGGCTCTACCGGTACGTGGCCGACCGCGACGAGCTGGAGGGGCTGGTCGTCGAACGCGTCCTGAGCACCGTCGACCCCACCCCGCCCACCGCCGACACGCCCTGGCGGGACCGGATCGAGGCCATGGTCCGCCGGCTCCGCGACAGCGTGGGCGAACACCCCGCCGCCGTCCCGCTCACCGTCACCCACCGGCACCGGCTGCCCGGACTGCTGCGCTGGTCGGAGTCGGTGCTCGGGATCCTGGCCGAGGCGGGCATCGAGGGCGAGCAGCGGGTCGTCGCCCTGCGCGGCCTGATCGGCTACGTCGTCGGGGCGATCCAGCTCGAACACCTCGGGTCCCTCGCCGGCGCGGGCACGGCCACCATCGCCGAGCTGCCGGAGGACCACTTCCCGTACATGACGGAGGCCGCCCGGCACGCCCCCGGCATCGACGCCGAGCGGGAGTTCTTCGGCGGGCTCGCGGTCTATCTGCGCGGCCTCGGCGACTGAGGATCGCGGTCCGGCACCCCACCCCCTTGCGCGAGGCGGGACAATGGAAGACGGCGGCCCGGGTGTCCGGGCCGTGTGCGTGCGAGGAGGAGAAGAACGATGGCGGAATCCGCGGAGCGGAACGGGCAGCGGCGACTCCGACCCGCGCCGCTGATCTTCGAGCCTGCCGAAGCGACCGCCGACCCGGAGCACTTCTTCGACCTGGAGTCGATCGAGGATCCCCGCGAGCTGCTGGCCCGCGCGACCGAGCTGACGCTCGCCTTCCGGGCGGCGACCGACCGGGCGATCGAGTTCCAGGCGATCGCGGCGGCCCAGCTCGCCGATCCCCGCCGGTTCGACCGGCTGACGCCCGCGGACGTCGCCGAGCGGGCGGAGTGGACCGAGGACTACGCGCGCCGGATGATCGAGTTCGGCCGCGACCTGATCCGTACGGGCGGCACGTCCCAGGACGACTGAGTCCCGGCGGATCGCCGAGCGCCGGCCCGGAGCAGGGCCGCGCTCACCCCTTCGGCCCTCTCCGCCACCACCATCTGGCATATGCCGGGGCGAAAGATACTCCCCTCGTACCCGCCCTGTCCGGGTTTCCGGCAACCCTCGGAAACAGACCGGTCACTCCCGGTAGATCTTGCTCCATGAGCGCATGGCTGCGAGACGAGACTCCCCTGAGCCCGGCCCAGAGCGACACCGACGAGCGACGCACGGACCGGCCCGACATCTTCCGGTTCCTGCGGCAGGGGGACGAAGGGCGGCATCACACCGCGCACGTCACCTGCGCCGGTGCCGACTGGCTCGCCTCCGCCGCCGCGTTCCCGCGCTCCACGCTCGCGCTCTGGGAGGCCCGGCCGACCGCCCCCGCCGTACTCCCCTGCGGCACGGTCTTCGACGTCGTGAACGTGGACATGCTGTTCGGACGCCGGATGCTCGACCGGCTCTGGTCGGAGGGGCCGGGCACCGGACCCGTCGCCGTGTACCGGGGCCGGATGCTGCTGTTCGCCGCGCCCGGGACCGCCCAGCGGTTACCGGCCCTGCTCCACTGGGAGGAGTGGGGTGACGCCGTCCCGCCGCCGCTCTGCCACGGCACCGGCGACGCCGTGACCATCCCTCCGCTGACACCGCTGGAGCCCGCAGGCCCCCGCTGGGTCGTCGCGCCCGACACCCGGCACCCCTGGCTGCCGGGGCCCGAGGTCATGCTCTGGGCCTGTGTCCGGGCGGTCCGGGCCGCGTCCGCCGCCGACGTGCGGATATCGATTTTTCCTCCCGCCGATCAGGATGCTAAGGTCTACGACGTCAGCAGGCGCCGCTAGCTCAGTTGGTTAGAGCAGCTGACTCTTAATCAGCGGGTCCGGGGTTCGAGTCCCTGGCGGCGCACAGACGGAAGAAGCCCCTCGCGGAAGCGAGGGGCTTCTTCGTGTTCCAGGTCCGGCGCCTCAGGTGTTCTCCGGCAGCGTCACCTTCACCGTCCACGCACCCGCCGGCGTCCGGTCCACCACCTCCACCCGGGCCTCCTCCCCCGGCACCGTGAACGATTCCCCGACCGCCAGCGGCGCGTCCGCCAGCGGCGGATACACCGAGCGGTCCCAGCAGGCCTCGGTCTTCGGATGGGTGTCCACGACCTCGACCGGGCCGTCCCCGGAAGCCGCCTCGTTCCGTACGCGGTAGATCAGCACACCCTCCGTGCAGGTGTCCTGGTCGTTGCCGGTCGAGCCGCGCGCCTCGATCGCGAGCGCCGTGCCCGACCCCGTCCGTACGACCGCGAGCCGCTTGCCGACCGTGCCGCCGCCCACCGGAGCCGCCGCCAGCGACTCCAGGGTGAGCAGCCGGGTGCCCGGCTGCTGCACGCAGATCACATTGCTCCGGTCCAGCCAGCCCAGCTTCCACTTGTGCCAGCCGAAGAGGTCCGGGGCGAGGCCGAACTGGCTGCCCATGACGTCCCAGTCACCCACATGGGTGTCCCAGTCGCCCTTGCCGTCCATGGGCCGGTGATAGAGGTCGGGCAGGTCGAAGACATGGCCCGTCTCGTGGGCCAGCACATTGCGGTCCGGCGGGTGCCGCTCGAAGACGGTGACGACCCGCTTGATCTCCGTGCCGTCCACGGTGAGCGGGGACTCCAGGTTGACGACCTTCGTGGCGTCGGAGTCCACGCCGGGCGCGTCCGGGTCGGCGACCAGATAGACGATGTCGTACCGCGAGAAGTCGACCTGGTCGTCAGCCGCCGCGACGGCGTCCCGCAGATAGGCCGTGCGCTTCCCCGCCTCCCAGTCGCGCTGTATGGCGTACGCCGTGGACGCCTGCGGCATCGGGGTCCAGTCGCGCCGGGTGTCGGGGTGAAGGGCGAAGCGGCCGTACGAGGCGCGCCGGAAGAAGTCGCCCGTGCTGGGGAAGTGGTCGGCTGCCAGCTCGTCGGTGCTGGTCAGCGGGGTGGAGTCGGGGAAGGACAGGAAGATCATGACCGCGTCCAGGGAGCGGACGGGCTGTGGGTAGGAGCCGTTCCAGGTGTCGAGGCCCAGGGAATGGTGGGCGGCGGTACGGGGCAGGGCGCAGGGACCGGCCGCGGGCGCGCCCACGGCGGGGCCCGCCACCAGCCCGGTTGCGGCGAGCGCCACGAGAGAGGTGAAGGCCGCCGCGGAGGCGCGCAGCCGCGGCCGTTCCACTCCCTCGGGTGTCTGCTGACCCCTCACGTGGACCTCCGGCTCCTGAATGGGGGATACCCCACCCACCTTGTGACGGTTTGAGCCGTTTCGCACTTTTCCGCTGCCCCAGTCGGGTGAGCGCACGACACGGCGTCGACGCGACACGCGCCCTCAACGGCTCACGGAACGTCACAATCGGTCAGGCCCCCGCCGTCCCGCGTCAGACCCGCGCAGAAACGATCGGCCAGGGGTGCACGGCGACGAGACTCACCCCCCGGTCGGGCGGGACGGGGTCCACGGAGCTGGAATAGCCCCCGGGGCTGCCCCTATGATCGGCACACTTTCCTTGGCCGACCCCATCCCGACCACGCCTGTACGGCCCAACTGCACTACGGGAGCGAGCGGTGAGCGGAACCCCCGAAGGACCGGTGCACACCCAGCTCTCGCCCGCACGGGAGCCCGCGCCCTCGATCACGGAGCGTCATCACGCGCTCCCGGTCGACGCCGAACTCCACGACTACCGCGCCGCCTTCCGGGCGGCCCAGCTCGCCATGGCCGTGGTCGACCAGAACGGCCTCGTCGTCGCCGCCAACGACGCGCTCGGCACCCTCCTCGGCACCGAGGCCGACACGCTCACCGAGCAGGCCGCCGCCGACCTCGTCGACCTCGCCGCGGACGGCCGCACCTGGCACGCGTACCGTGAGGTGCTGCGCGGCCGCCGCTCCCGCTTCCGCTGCACGCGCCGGCTGAAGCACCCCGACGGACGCTCGCTCTGGGCCGAGGTCACCGTCTCCCCCGTGGCCGACACCCGCCGCGTCCTGCTCTCCATCGCGGACATCAGCGACCGGCGCGAACTTCAGGCGCGGCTGCGTCACCTCCAGATGCACGACCCGGTGACCCGGCTCCCCAACCGCACCCTGTTCTTCGAGCGGCTCTCGGCGGCCCTGGAGGCGGCCTCCCAGGAGGACGAGCTCCCGGACATCCGATCGTCACACCTGTCGGACGAGTCGTACTCGTCGTACGGGCATGGCGGAACAGGGCGGATCGGTCTCATCTACCTCGATCTCGACGGCTTCAAAGCGGTCAACGACACCATGGGGCACCGGATCGGGGACCGGCTGCTCGCCGCCGTTGCCGCCCGCCTGACGGAGTGCGCGGACAACGACGGATACACCAGGAGCGGTGGCCACCTGGTGGCGCGGCTCGGTGGCGACGAGTTCGCGATCCTCGTCGAGGACTCCACGGGGACCGAACAGCTCGCGGATCTGGCGCAGTCCGTGCTCTGCGCACTTCAGCAGCCCTTCGACCTGGCCGGACAGCGGCTCTCGGTCTCGGCCTCGATCGGGGTGGTGGAGCGGGGCGCCCGCGGGACGACCGCGACGGGGCTGATGCAGGCCGCGGACACCACGCTGTACTGGGCGAAGGCCGACGGCAAGGCCCGCTGGACCCTCTTCGACCCCGAGCGCAACGCGCACCGGATGACTCGGCAGGCGCTCTCCTCCACTCTCCGGCCGGCCGTGGAGCGCGGGGAGTTCGGGCTGGAGTACCAGCCACTGGTCGGTCTCGCCGACGGCGCGGTGCACGGGGTGGAGGCGCTGGTGCGCTGGAATCACCCGCAGTTCGGCACGCTTCCGCCGAATCGGTTCGTCGGGATCGCCGAGGAGGACGGCTCGATCGTCGAGCTGGGGCGGTGGGTGCTGCGCACGGCATGCACGCAGGCCCGGCAGTGGCAGAAGGACCATCCGCGCGAACGGCCGTTGTTCGTGAGCGTCAACGTCGCCGTCCGCCAGGTCTGGGACTCGGACCTGGTGGCGGACGTGGCGGGCATCCTGGCGGAGACCGGGCTCGCGCCGCATCTGCTCCAGTTGGAGCTGACCGAATCCGCGGTGATGGGCTCGGCGGGGCGGCCGCTCCAGGCGCTGCAGGCGCTGAGCGACATGGGGGTGCGGATCGCGATCGACGACTTCGGCACCGGCTACTCGAACCTGGCGTATCTGAGCCGGCTGCCCGTCTCGGTGCTCAAGCTGGACGGCTCGTTCGTCCGCGGCTTCCAGGACGAGGCGCACGCCAACCCGGCGGACGAGCTGATCGTGGAGGCCCTGGTGCAACTCGCCCACCGGCTGGGTCTGACGGTCACCGCCGAGTGCGTGGAGACCTCGGGGCAGGCGACCCGGCTGCGGCGCATCGGCTGCGACACGGGGCAGGGCTGGCTCTATTCGCGCGCGGTGGCCCCGGACCGTATCGCGGAGCTGATCGGATCCACCACGCTGTCGGCCTGAGCGGCCCGCCGCCGGCGTGAACCGCCGGCTGCCGGTGTGCTCCGCCGGGGCCGCCCGGGCGCGGGCATGGAACTGCCCCCGGCCGGAGGGACATTCCGGGCGGGGGCAGTGGTCATGTGGTGCTCAGCGGGGAGCTAGCAGGCGCCCTGGTCCTTCCAGACGCCCCACTCGCCGGTCGTGCCCGGCGTCTCGTTCTGGGTCCACCACTGGGCCAGCCACTTGCGGCCGTTGTGGGAGACCACGCTGCCGCCGGTGTAGACGGTGCCGGCCACGTACGCCGGGACGGAGCCGCAGCCGGTCGGAGGCGTCGTCGGCGGGGTCGTGGGCGGGGTGGTCGGAGGCGTCGTGGGCGGGGTCGTGGGCGGAGTGGTCGGCGGGGCGGTCGTGCCGCCGAGCGCGTCGCTGATCTGGTTCAGCAGGGTGATGTTGTTGTCCAGACCGAGGAGCGAGTACATCATCGCCCCGGCCAGGCCGCGCTGCTTGCCGTAGTCCACCCGGGCCTGGACGGACCGCTGGTTGAGGCCGGTGAAGAACTCGCCGTCCTTGTAGAAGTACGAGGACTTAGCCTGGTCGTCCCAGAAGCTGGTCGCCGTGTTGTCGACGATGCCGCCGAGCTCCTTGTAGTGCGCGATGCCGGCCTGCTGGCTGAGCGGGCGGGCGTTCGAGCCGCCGGTCGCGCTCTGGGCGAGGCCGTTGGCCGAGCCCGCCGGGACGCCCTTCCAGCCGCGGTAGTAGAACTCGTAGCCGAGCGTCAGCTTGTTGGCCGGGAAGCCGCCGGCGATGCCGTAGGCCGGCTTGCCGTCGATCCAGGAGTCGATCGCGTTGTCGATCGAGTACTTCTCGGTGCCCGGCGCGATGGGGTCGGTCGGGTCGTTCGAGCCGGAGTACAGCGGGGACTGGTGGTACGTCGGCCCGTCGCCGTCCCAGGCGCCGTGCATGTCGTACGTCATGATGTTCGCGTAGTCGAGGTACGCGCCGATCTTGTCCGTCTCGATGTACTTGATCTTGTCCTGGCCGGCCGGGAGTGCCGCGGTCAGCATGTACTTCTTGCCGCCGTTGGCCGTGCCGTACGCGTCGAGCTGCTTACGGAACTCGGCGAGGAGAAGGGTGAAGTTCTGCTTGTCCTCGGGGCCGTAGTGGTTGCCGAGGTGGCCGCCGGAGGAGCCGGGGTACTCCCAGTCGATGTCGATGCCGTCGAAGATGCCGGCCGCGGTGCCGGGGCCGCCGAATCCGCCCTCGACCGGGAGGTTGCCCTTGAGGTACTGGTCGATGCAGGAGGAGACCAGCTTCTTGCGGCTGGCGTCGGTCTTGGCCGCGTCGTGGAAGAACTTGGAGTAGGTCCAGCCGCCGAGCGAGATGTTGATCTTCAGGTGGGGGTACTTCGCCTTCAGCTCCTTGAACTGGTTGAAGACGCCCACGATCGGCTGGTTCCAGGTGTCGGCCACGCCGTCGACGCTGTCGGCCGCGCTGAAGGACTTCTGGTAGTCGGCGTAGGAGTCGCCCGCACCGTCGCCCGCGTTGGGGTTGTTGTCGTCACCCGCGGCCTTGTTGGCCTCGAAACAAGTGAGTTCGGTGGGGTGGATGTTGCCGAACGAGTAGTTGATGATGTCCAGCTTGCTCGCGATGCCCCGGGTGTCGAGGTGCTTGGGGTAGAAGGCGTTCCCGTACACGCTCCACTGGTCGTAGTACGCGATGCGGACGTTGCCGTCGGCGGCCGCGGTGGTGGCGGTGCCGGCTGCCGAGGCGGAGCCGATTCCGACGGTCGCGGCGAGCGCGCCTGCGGCGAGGGCCGTGCTCACGAGCGCGGCGATCAAGGGCTTACGGGGGTGCACGTTCGGCCTCCGAGGGGGTGACGCGATACGGGAGTTGGTGAAGTGATAGCCCCTGGGTGAACAGCACGTCAATGGTCTGAACCAGATTGAGGACTAGACCAATTGGCGGGAGAAAGGCCTCGTCAGAGCGGTGCAGCACAGAAAAGAACCGCCCGCCACCACAGGTGACGAGCGGTTTAAGGTTCACTTAGGGGTATCGGAGCCAGCCCTTCCGGACCGAACCAACCTCCACGAATCTCAGCCGAGTTCCGGCATCCCGTACGCGTCCGCGATCAACTCGTAGCTCCGCAGCCGGACATCGCCGCCATGGGCGTTGGCCGTGATCATCAGCTCATCGGCGCCGGTCCGCTTGCGCAGATCGTCCAGACCCGTGCGCACCTCGTCCGGTGCACCGAAGACGATGTTCGCCAGCCAGCTGTCCACGAAATCCCGCTCCGTCGGACTGAAGGCGTACGCCTCCGCCTCCTCCGGGGTCGGGATCAGCCCCGGCCGGCCGGTGCGCAGACGCAGCATCGACAGCGCGCCGGTGAGGACCTGTCGACGGGCCTCCTTCGGGTCCTCGTGGGCGAGGGCGGCGACGCCGATGAGGGCGTAGGGGGCGTCGAGGACCGGCGAGGGACGGAAGGAGTCCCGGTAGAGGTCGAGCGCGGGAATCGTGTTCTGGGCCGAGAAGTGGTGGGCGAAGGCGAACGGCAGGCCGAGCATCCCGGCGAGGCGCGCACTGAAGCCGGAGGAGCCGAGCAGCCAGATCGGCGGCCTGCCCGAACTCCCCTGCACCGGACCGGGCACGGCGTGGATCCGTGCGTACGGGTGGCCGTCCGGGAAGTCGTCGTCCAGGAAGCGGGTCAGCTCCGCGAGCTGCTGCGGGAAGTCGTCCGCGCCCTCGTTCAGGGTCTGGGTCCGGCGCAGGGCGGCGGCCGTGGCGCCGTCCGTGCCGGGCGCGCGGCCGAGCCCGAGATCGACCCGTCCCGGGGCGAACGCCTCCAGCGTGCCGAACTGCTCGGCGATCACCAGCGGGGCGTGGTTGGGGAGCATGACACCGCCCGAGCCGAGCCGGATGCGGTGGGTGTGGGCGGCGAGATGGGCCAGGATCACGGCCGGCGAGGAGGAGGCGACGCCGGGCATGGAGTGGTGCTCGGCGATCCAGTGGCGGTGGTAGCCGCGCCGCTCGGCGAGCTTGCTGATCTCGACGCTGGTGGCCAGCGCCTGGCTCGCGGTCCGGCCGCTGCCGACGGTCACCAGGTCCAGTACGGACAGCGGTACGGGAGAGTCCCCGTGCGCCGTGCCCCGAATCGCGTCGCTCACCGTTGACGACCCTTCTGCCAGTAGTACGTACGGACAGAGAACAGGAGGCTGTCTCCGGTTATTCCGCGGGCCGGCAGGAATGACCTGTTCAGCTTCGGGTAGCCGCGCGCCCATGCCTCGAACAACGCAACAGATACGGCGGCGGACGATGCTGTGGGGAACGGCAGCCGCGGCGGCGGTCGGCGCGGCCGGCTGCGCCCGCGTCGCCTCCGGAGACACCCTCAGCCGGCTCAGATCCCAGGACACGGTCCGCCTCGGCATCGCGGGCGAGGTCCCGTACGGCTACGTCGACGAGCAGGGCGCCTTCACCGGCGAGGCGCCCGAGCTCGCCCGGGTGATCTTCGGCAGGCTCGGCATCACCCGTGTCCAGCCGGTGGCCACCGACTTCGCCTCGCTCATACCCGGGCTCAACTCCCAGCAGTTCGACGTCGTCTCGGCGGGGATGTACATCAACAAGGAGCGCTGCGCGCAGGTGCTCTTCGCCGACCCCGAGTACCAGATGCTCGATTCCTTCATCGTCCGCAAGGGCAACCCGAAGAACCTGCGCTCGTACGAGGACGTGGTGCGCGCCAGGGCGAGCTTCGCGACCGGCAGCGGCTACGCCCAGATCGCGCACGCCGTCGCCGCCGGGTACGCGGAGCAGGACATCGTGATCCTCCAGGACCAGGTCGCCGGCCTGAACGCGGTCGAGTCCGGCCGCGTCGACGCCTTCGCCGCCACCGCGCTGACCACCCGCGCGGTCGTCCGCAAGTCCTCGAAGGCCGAGGCCACCGAGCCCTTCGCCACCGTCGTCGACGGCAGGAAGAAGATCGACGGCGGCGGCTTCGCCTTCCGCCCCACCGACACCGCTCTGCGGGACGCCTTCAACACCGAGCTGCACCGGATGAAGAAGAGCGGCGAGCTCTTCAGGATCCTGCGGCGCTTCGGCTTCACCGAGGCCGAGATGACCACCATGACCGCCGAGGAGCTGTGCCGATGACCGCCGGACTCTGGCAGAACTGGGTCCTGCCCGGCATCTGGATCACCCTCCAGCTCCTGATCGCCTCCGCCGCGCTCGCCGCCGCGGTCGCGTTCACCGTCGGCAGCGCCCGTACCCACCGCTCCCGCGTCGTCCGCTTCCTGGCCGGGTTCTACACCGAGGTCTTCCGCGGCTCCTCCGCGCTGATCCTGATGTTCTGGTTCTTCTTCGTGCTGCCGCCGCTGGCCGGCTGGCAGCTCGTCCCGATGTGGGCGGCGATCCTCGCGCTCGGCCTCTGCTACGGCGCCTACGGCGCCGAGGTCGTGCGCGGTGCCCTGAACGCCGTACCGAAGGCACAGCGCGAGGCGGGGGTCGCGCTCAGCCTCACGCCCTGGCAGCGGCTGCGGTTCGTGCTGCTCCCGCAGGCCGTGCCCGAGATGATGCCGTCCTTCTGCAACCTGCTGGTCGAGCTGCTCAAGGGCACCGCCCTGGTCTCGCTGCTCGGCGTCGGTGACGTCTCCTTCGCGGCGTACCTCGCGCGGCTCGCGACCCAGGAGAGCGGCGGGATCTACACCGTGACCCTGGTCGTCTACTTCGTGATCGCGCTGGTGATCACCCGCTCGATGAAGGCGCTGGAGCGACGCGGCAAGGCGAACCTGGGGGTGATGGCCAAGTGAACTGGGACTGGTCCGCGGTGGCGGACTTCATGCCGCGCTTCTGGGACGGGCTGCTCGTCACCCTCCAGGTGCTGGTGCTCGGCTCGCTGATCTCGTTCTCGCTCGGCCTGGTGTGGGCGCTGGGCTTCCGGGCCCGCAGCCGGCTCGTGCGCTGGCCGGTGCACGCCGTCACCGAGTTCGTCCGCACCACCCCGCTGCTCGTGCAGCTCTTCTTCCTCTTCTTCGTGCTGCCGGAATGGGGCGTGCAGTTCTCCGCCCTGACCACCGGCACGCTCGCGATCGGGCTGCACTACTCGACGTACACCGCACAGGTCTACCGGGCCGGCATCGACGCCGTACCGGCCGGGCAGTGGGAGGCGGCGAAGGCGCTCAGCCTGCCGCGCCACCGGACCTGGCTGACGGTGATCCTGCCGCAGGCCCTGCGCCGGATCGCGCCCGCGCTCGGCAACTACGTCATCGCGATGCTGAAGGACACCCCGCTGCTGGCCGGTATCAGTGTGCTGGAGCTCCTCCAGCAGTCCCGGCTGGAATCGGCGGCCACCTTCCAGTACACCGAGCCGCTCACGGTGATCGGTGTGGCCTTCGTCCTGGTCGCGTACCCCGCTTCCCTTCTCATCCGCACTCTGGAGCGCCGCCTTGTCCACTGATTCCGAGAATGCCCTCATTCGTTTCGAGAACGTCACCAAGCGCTTCGGCGATCAGACGGTCCTCGACGATCTCAATTTCTCCGTCCGCCCCGGCAAGCACGTCACGCTGATCGGACCCTCCGGTTCCGGAAAGACGACGATCCTGCGCCTCCTGATGACCCTGGAGAAACCCGACAAGGGCACCATTCGGGTCAACGGAGGAACGCTGCATCCGGCCGACGAGAAGCACCGGCGCGAGGCGCGGAAGAAGATCGGAATGGTCTTCCAGCACTTCAACCTCTTCCCTCACATGGACGTTCTGCGCAACATCACCGAGGCACCCGTCCGGGCCCTCGGGAAGAGCCGGGAGGAGGCGGAGGCGCGTGGGCGCGAACTGCTCGACATGGTCGGCCTGACCGACAAGTGCGAGGCCAAGCCCGCGCAGCTGTCCGGCGGCCAGCAGCAGCGGGTCGCCATCGCACGGGCGTTGGCGATGGAGCCGAAGGTGCTGCTGCTCGACGAGGTGACCTCGGCGCTCGATCCGGAGCTGGTGGCGGGGGTGCTGGATCTGCTCCGGGAGATCGCCGAGTCGACCGACATCACCATGATCTGTGTGACGCACGAGATGAACTTCGCCCGGGACATCTCGGACGAGGTCCTGATGTTCGACGCGGGAAGGGTGATCGAGTCCGGTTCTCCGGAAAAAATCTTCTCGGAACCTGAGCATCCGCGTACTCGCGAGTTTCTCGGCGCGGTGCTCTGACCTCAGCCTCTGCGATTCAGCTTTGACTCTGGCATATGCCAGGGTGGTGCGCCCCAGCGTATGACGCTGGGGCGCCGCACTTATCTCGCCAACAGCCGCCCCGAAAAGGGGCCTTGGCGGCTATCGTGGTACGGAAGCTTGCGGTCACAACCTGGTAGGGGGAAACCGTGGCGCTGAAGCCCGAGCCCACCGCGCCGTTCCACTCGGTGCAATACGCCCTGCGCGTCCTTGAGACGGTCTCACGGCACGGTGGCGGGGTGACGGACGTCCAGATCGCTCGTGAGACCGGTCTGCCCGTCGCCCATCTGTCCTCCCTGCTGCTGATGCTCCGCCGTGAGGGGTACGTCGAGCAGGTCGCCGACGGCGCCTATGTGATCGGCGATTCGCTGGTCCTCCTCGGCTCCGGCCTCACCCGCCGTGAGGCACTGGAGGGCAAGCTCCAGGAGACGCTGACCGAGCTCCGCGACTCCGTCGGCGCCGCCGTCTACATCAGCAGGTACATCGACGGCGAGGTGAAGATCACCCAGTTCGCCGCCGGCCCGCGCACACCCGCGGTCAACGAGTGGGTGGACTTCCGCTCGGCCGCCCACGCGAGCGCCGTCGGCAAGTGCCTGCTGACCCAGCTGGACCAGAACGGCCGCCGCGACCACCTCTCCCGCCACAAGATCGCCCGGCTCACCTCCCGGACGATCACCAACGAGAAGGTGCTCTTCTCCAAGCTGGACAGCCAGCCGCCGACGGTCCCGGTGCTCGACCTCCAGGAGTACGCCGTCGGCACGGTCTGCGCGGCGGTTCCGCTGACGGCCGGTGCGGCCGTGGGCTGCCTGGCGCTCTCCCTTCCGATCGAGCACGCCCACCGCCTGCGCTCGGCGGCGGACACGCTGAACCGCAGGGCCGCGCCCGTGGTGCTCTCGCTGGCGATCTGAGACATGTGACCCGGTCCTCGGAGGGGTGGTCGGAACCACCCCCGAGGACCAGGTAGTATTTTCTCTGTCAGCAGGCGCCGCTAGCTCAGTTGGTTAGAGCAGCTGACTCTTAATCAGCGGGTCCGGGGTTCGAGTCCCTGGCGGCGCACAGACGGAAGAAGCCCCTCGCGCAGGCGGGGGGCTTCTTCGTGCATGCCGCGGCTACGCCCGCAGGTAGGTGAGGACCGCGAGCACCCGGCGGTGGGTGTCCTCGGCGGGCGGCAGGTCCAGCTTCCCCAGGATGTTGCCGATGTGCTTGCCGACGGCCGCCTCGGTGACGACGAGCCGGCGGGCGATCTCCCCGTTCGAATGCCCCTCGGCGACCAGCGCCAGGACCTCGCGCTCGCGCGGCGTCAGCGCCGCCAGCGGGTCGCGGTGGCGGCGCAGCAGCTGCCGTACGACCTCGGGGTCCACGACCGTGCCACCGTCCGCGACCCGGGAGAGGGCGTCCAGGAACTCCTCGACCTGCCCGACCCTGTCCTTCAGGAGGTAGCCGACGCCGGTGCCGTCGCCCGCGTCCAGGAGGTCGGCGGCGTAGGTCCGCTGCACGTACTGGCTCAGGACGAGGACGGGCAGACGGGGGCGGTCGGCCCGCAGGGCGACCGCGGCGCGCAGCCCCTCGTCCTGGAAACCGGGCGGCATCCGGACGTCGGTGACGACGATGTCCGGGTCGTGCTCGGTCACGGCCGCGTGCAGTCCCTCGGCGTCGCCGACCGCGGCAACGACCTCGTGGCCGAAGCGGGCGAGCAGCCCGATCAGCCCTTCGCGGAGGAGGACGCTGTCCTCGGCGAGGACGACTCGGAGCGATCGGGCAGTGCGGGACAAGGGATCTCCACTCGCAGGAGGGTCGGGCCGCCGGCCGGGCTGATGATCGTCAGTGTGCCATCGAGGACGGCGAGCCGGTCGGCGAGACCGGTGAGGCCGCTCCCCCGATCCGGGTCCGCCCCTCCCCGTCCGTCGTCCTCGATGTCGATACGGAGTTGCCGGGACGCGTGGCGTGCGGTGATCCGGGCCGAGGTGGCGCCGCTGTGCTTGCCGATGTTGGCGAGGGCCTCGCAGACGGCGAAGTAGCCGGCGCTCTCCACGGCGGTGGACAGCCGGGGCAGGTCGATGTCGGTGTCGACGGGGACGACGGAGCGGTCGGCCGCGTCGGTGAGGGCCGCGCCGAGGCCGTAGTCGGCGAGCACCTGCGGGTGGATGCCGTGGATGAGTTCGCGCAGTTCGGTGAGGACCCGGCCGGCCTCCGCGTGGGCCTGGGCGAGCTGGTCGGCGAGCGGTCCCGGCGGGGCGTCGAGGCGGGCGAGACCGAGGGTCATGGTGAGGGCGACCAGGCGTTGCTGCGCGCCGTCGTGGAGATCGCGCTCGATCCGGCGCCGCTCGGCCTCGAAGGCGTCGACGAGCCGGGCCCGGGAGGCGGTGACCTCGCCGATCCGGTCCCTCAGCTCGGCCTCCCGGGGGGCGAGCAGGGCGCGGCTCAGGGCGGCGCGGGCGCCGGCGAGGGCAGCGAGCGGATAGAGGAGGGCGACGAGGAGCACCGCTCCGAGGAGGGCGGCGGCGAACGCCTGCGGATAGGAGGTGACCAGGTACGCCTTGACGACCTTGGCCTCCTGGCCGTCGGCGGCGAGCTGGAGGGGGGCGCTGATCAGCGCGGCGGGCAGGCCGAGGGCGACGGCCAGGACGATCAGGTCGAGCGGCCACAGGACGGTGGCGTGCAGGACGGCGTACGCGAGCTCCCGCCAGGTGGCCTGTTCCCGGACCCGTACGCGAAGCCAGGCGGCGAGGCCGGGGGTGTCGGGGAGCCGGTGCGGATCGGCGGCCGGGTCGAGGTCGACGAGCCGGAGCCGGCGGCGCTCGATGCCGCCGAGGGCGACCCCGGCGAGGAGGAGGAGCGGGAGCCCGACGAGCACGAAGGAGAAGACGACGAGGAGGAGCAGGACCAGGAGGGCGGCCGCGCCGGTGATCACTCCGGTGGCGAGATAGCCGGCTGACCGCCAGGGCCAGTCGCCGCGCGGGAATCGGGGCCGGGTGAGGGCCTGCCAGGGGGTTCGGGGCTCCATGGCCCCCACGGTAGGGGCCGACCGGCGGGCGGAACCATCGGTCTGGTGGGTGTACGCGGGTATGCCTGGCCCTACCCCGGGGCGCCGGGGCCACGCGGTGAGCGGCCATGGGCGGCGTACGCGGTGTGGAGGGCGGTGACCGCCTCCGGCGTGAGTGGCTCGTACGGGCTCCCCGTCTCCGGACGCCACCAGACCGGGTCCTCGCAGAGGAAGGCCTCCCGGCGCAGGGCCACGCGGTGGATCTTGTTCGTGGCGGTCAGGGGCAGTGCGGGGACGAGGCGTACGAACCGTGGCGGCATCTTGGTGCCCAGGTCCGGCTGGGCGGCCAGGAACTCCTGGAACGCGGTCGGGTCGAAGGCGGCGTCGTCGCGCAGGGCGATCGCGGTCATCACCTGGTCCCCGGCCACCGGGTCGGGTATCGCGTAGACGGCGACGCCGGCGGCGCGGTCCCAGCGGGAGAGGATCTGCTCGATCACGGCCGCGGCGAGGTTCTCGCTGTCGACCCGCAGCCGGTCGTCCGTCCGCCCCGCGAAGTAAAGGAAGCCGTCGGTGTCCCGGTAGAAGAGGTCGCCGGTCCAGTACCAGCCCCCGCGCAGCCGGGCCGACTGCGCCTCGGGGTTGCGCCAGTAGCCCTCGAAGGGGTTCCGGCCGCGGTTGACCAGTTCGCCGATCGCCGCGGAGGCGTTGAGGAGCCGGCCCTCGGGCGAGAGGACGGCGGGCTCGCACTCCTCGCCGGTCGCCGCGTCCACCACCGCCAGGTCGTCCCCCGGCGCCGCCCGGCCGATGGCTCCGGTCGGGGTGTCGGGGGTCCGCTGGATCGCCGCGCCGCCCTCGGAGGAGCCGTACCCCTCGACGAGCCGGGCACCGAACCGCTCCTCGAAGCGGGCCGCGTCCATCGCCCCCGCCTCCGTCCCGAAGCCTAGGCGCAGCCGGTGCTCGCGGTCGTCGGGACGCGGCGGTGTGGCGAGCAGGTACTGCACGGCGCGCCCCACATAGGTGAAGTACGTGGCGCCGAACTCCTGGACGTCCGGCAGGAAGCGGGAGGCCGAGAACCGGGCCCGCAGCGCCACGCCCGCTCCGGCGGCGAGCGCCGGTGCCCAGTCCGCGATGACCGCGTTGCCGTGGAACATCGGCATGCAGATGTAGTGCACGTCCTCGGGCCGCAGCCGGAAGTGGGAGACGAGCGACCCGGCCGCGGCCGCGAGGCGGCCCTGGCTGCAGATCGCCGCCTTGGGGGCGCCGGTCGAGCCGGAGGTGAAGTAGAGGAGCAGCCGGCTGTCGGGGCGCACCGGGCGGGCGACGGCCTCGCCGGGTTCGGCGCCCTCGAAGGGGGTGAGGAGTGCGCGGTACGCGTCCGTGTCGGTCACCAGCACCCGTACGCCCGGCAGGGGAAGTCCGTCGAGCAGGGGAAGGTACGCGCGCTGGGTGACCAGGACACGGCAGTCGGTGTGGACGATGTCACGGGCCAGCTCGGCACCGCGGCGGGTGGGGTTGATGCCGGCGACGGCGGCCCCGGCGAGGGCCGCCGCGCTCAGCCAGAGCGGGAATTCCGGCGTGTTGTCGAGGAGCACCCCGAGGTGCGGCTCGGCACCTCGGGGCAGCAGATCGACGAGCAGTGCGGCCCGCGCGGCGGCGCCCGCGGCGACCTGGTGATGGGTGAGGACCGCCTCGTGGCTCCTCAGTCCGACCCTGTGATCGCCCCATTGACGCTGCACGAGCTCCGCCACGGTCATACGCCGGACGATAACTGACTACCCGTCAGAACTGAACATCCGAGCAGGCGTAGAAGGCGTTCGCGGTGTCCGCGATCGTCCACACCGCCAGGATCAGATGCCTGCCGGTCTTGCCCGCCGGGATGGTCCCGGAGTGCGAGAGGGTGGCCGGAGGCTGCTGGCTGTTGTACGGGACGGTGAGGAAGGGCTGCGGGTCGAGCGAGGCCCGCGTGAGCTTCTGGGTGCCGTTCCAGCCGTTCTTGGTGATGTAGTACTTGAAGTCGGTGGTGCGGTGACGGGCGGTGAACTGCCAGCGGAAGCTGTAGCTCTGACCCGCCGTGATCCTCGTGGTGGGCCAGGCGCCACCACGCGGGTCGTCGAGCTGGGCGAACTGTGTGAGGCCGGCGGAACAGATCTTCCCGTCGGCGGGACCGGCGGCGGGGAAGCCCTTGGGGCCCTCGACGGACTGCGGCTCCCACTGGATGGATCCGCAGTTCGTCACGGTGCCGTTGGCGCAGAGCTTCTGGCGGCTGATCGGGGAGTCGGTGTAGCCGTGGCCACTGGCGCTGCTCGTGGCGAAGAGGGAGGCGCCGGCGACGCCGAGCGCCACCGCCGCCACGCCTATCTTTTTGCGCATGTGTCACTCCAGGTGAACGTGGGGGAGTTCGGTGACCCGTGGTGCACGCGTGCGGTTGCTTCGATGGTGTTGTTCGGGTGGTGCTGTTTTCGGGTGGCGCTGTTCGGGTGGTGCGGTGGAAGCTATTCCGGTCTAGACCAAGTATCAAGGTATTGACGGAAGTTGAACATGTCCATACCAATCACGGGGCTTCCACCGGACCGGTACGGCCGGTGTAGAACGCCACCGTCAGGTCCTTGACCAGCGCATTGCGCTCGTAGTCGTCCAGTTCGACCAGACCACGCGTGGTCAGCCGGTGGACCACGTCGTCCACCGCCTCCACGACGGAGGTCAGCACGCTGTCCCGGTGCTTGGCGTCGATCGCCGCGATCCGACGGCGCTGCATCGCGGCCGCGATCTCGGGTGCGTACTCGATACGGGTCGGCTGCGCCGAGAACACGTCGATCCCCACCGGGGCGCACTCGGCGGAGAGCATCCGGGTCAGGGCCTCGCCGACGGCCTCCGCGTCCCGAAGAGTCGGGGCGTCCTCGTGGAAGGCGTCCGCCGGGAGCTGGGACAGGACCCTGGCCATCGCCGCCTCGACCTGCTTGCGCAGGTACTCCTCGTGACCGTCGACCCCGAGGGCGGCGCGGACGGTGTCACGGACGCGCCAGACGACGAGGACGACGACCCGCAGGGCCGTGCCCTTGGCGTCCACCGCGGAGAGCGGCTCGCTGCGCCAGTGGCGAAGGCGGACGTCGACGCGGCGGCGCAGGAGGAGGGGACTGACCCAGACGAGACCGGTACGGCGGACGCTGCCCCGATAGTCACCGAAGAGCGTGAGGACCCAGGCGTAGCCGACGCGGCCGCGGCCGAGACCGCCGAGGGTGAAGAGGACGGCCAGCACCCCGAGGGCGAGCAGGGCCCACTGCCCGAGGGGGATGCCGTGGTACGGAGGCGGGGTCACCCGGAGCATCCGGGCCAGCTCCCCGGGCACGGCCCCGGCCGACCACAGGACGGCCGCGCACCCGGCGAGTGCGAGGAGGCCGCCGACGACCCCGATCCACCCGGGGAGGACGGAGCCGGCGCGCTCGACGAGCTTGGGGTCGGCGGTCGGGGCGGGGCGGGAGGGCTCGGGGCGGGCGGGGGCGGGGATGACGGCCTTGGCCACGACGGGGGGTGCCATGGCGATGGTGGCGGGCCCGCCGTCGTCGTCCGGCTCGGGCTCGTCCCGGAAGAGCAGGTGCACGGGGATCGACCCGGTGGTCTCGGTCCCGATCACGGTCTTCCGCCGCGCCCCGGTCCGGGGCGCCTTGGCCGTCACCGCCGCCGGCGCCTCGGCGGCGACGGGCACAGCGATGACGCCGACTTCGGCCCCGATGATCCGCCGCATGTCGTCCCCGGACCCGGCTGCGCCACGGCGGCCGCCGGGCGTCACCCCCGGGCCGTCCGCCGCGGCGGGCGGGACGGTGGGCGAACCGGGCCGGTTGCCCTGGCCCGTACCGGAGGCGCCGCCGGGCGTCGTCGACAGGCCGGGCCGCCGCGGTCCGCCCGGCGAGGTCACCGAACCCGCCGAAGGCCAAGGCGAACCGGGCCAATCGGTAGGCACGTCGGGCCGGGCCTCCGGCCCACCACGCACATCCGAGCCGGCCGCCCTGGCCGACACCCCGAGCGCCGAACCTGCCGAGCCGACGGGAGAACCGGGCCGGTCGCCCGGACCGACCGCGGCCTCACCACCGGCAGACGCCGATGCGGCGGAGCGCGTACCCGAGCCACCCGCCGTCGCCGGTGCGCCCGACGGGTTAGCCGAAGCGGCGGGAGAGCCGGGCCGGTTGCCCGGGCCGCCAGCCGACCCGCCGGAGCTCGCGCCCAGGCCACCCGCCGTCGTCGACGCCCCAGGCGAGGTCGTCGAAGCGGCAGACGGACCTGGCCTCTTGTCCGCGCCGGAGGACGTGAGCGGGGCACCCGCCGGGGCGGCGGGAGCGCCGGGCAGGTTGCCCTGGCCGACCTCGGCCACACCGCCGGCATCTGCCGGCGCGCCGGAGCTCGCGCCCAAGCCAACCGCCTTCGTCGGCGCCGCGGACGAGGTCGTCGAAGCGGCAGGCGAGCCGAGCCCGCTGTCCGCGCCGGACGATGTGTGCGGGGCACCCGCCAGGGCTTGGGCAGCGCCTGGCCGATTGTCCGGGCCGATACCCGCCGCACCACCGGCGGCAGCCGACCTGCCGGAGCCCGCCTCCAGGCCACCCGCCGTCGTCGGCGCGCCGGACGAGGTCGGCGAAGCCGTAGACGGACCCGGCCTCTTGTCCGCGCCGGAAGGCGCGTGCGGGGCACCCGCCGGGGCCTGGGGAGAGCCTGGCCGGTTGCCCTGGCCGACCCCGGCCACACCACCACCGGCAGCCGGCGCGCCGGAGGGCGCGCCCAGGCCACCCGCCTTCGTCGGCGCCGGAGACGAACCGAGCCCACTGCCCGCGCCGGACGACGTCTGCGGGGCACCCGCCAGGGCGGCAGGAGCGCCCGGCCGGTCGCCCTGGCCGACACCAGCTACACCACCACCGGCAGCCGGCGCGCCGGAGCCTGCCTCCAAACCACCCGCCACCGTCGGCGCACCGGACGAGGTCGCCGAAGCCGCAGACGGACCCGGCCTCTTGTCCGCGCCGAAGGACGTGAGCGGGGCACGCGCCGGGGCGGCGCGAGCGCCGGGCCGGTCGCCCTGGCCGACCCCCGCCGCACCACCGTCGGCAGCCGACCCGCCGGAGCCCGCCTCCAAGCCAACCGCCTTCGTCGGCGCCGCAGACGAACCGAGCCCACTGCCCGCGCCGGACGGCGTCTGCGAGGCACCCGCCAGGGCGGCAGGAGCGCCCGGCCGGTCGTCCGGGCGGAACCCCGTCGCACCACCACCGGCAGCCGACCCGCCGGGACTCGTGCCCGGACCACCCGCCGTCGTCGGCGCCGCAGACGAACCGAGCCCGCTGCCCGCGCCGGACGACGTCTGCGGGGCACCCGCCAGGGCGGCAGGAGCGCCCGGCCGGTCGCCCTGGCCGACACCAGCCACACCACCACCGGCAGCCGACCCGCCGGGACTCGTGCCCGGACCACCCGCCGTCGTCGGCGCGCCCGGCGCTTCCGGATGGTTGTCCGGGGCCGTCGTCGACACCTTCGGGGCCCCGGCCCCCGCGGTCCCGTACTCCGGACCCTTGGGGTCACCGACCCCCGTCACGGATGCGGCCGTCGGCGTCGGCCCGGCGTTCGTCCGGGCCTCGCCGGCGACGCCGTCCAGGCGCCCCGCCGAGGTCGGGGCGACGGAGCCGCCCCCGCCCGGCGCCGTGGCAGAACCGTCACCGCCCCCGCCCGCCCCCGGCGTCGGGCCGTTGCGGGAGGCGTCCGACGGGCGCCGTCTCGGTGGGCGCGTCTCGTCCGTCAGGCGGATCGCCGACCGGGCCGCGTCGCGGCTCGCCGCCGCGCCCGAGTCGGGGTATGGGGTCGAACGGGTCATGGGATCCACCTCATGTTCTCGGGGTCATCGAAACAGGCGCCGCCAGGTCTCCGGGCCCGGGTGGCCGTCGGCCGCGCCGCCGCGCCATCCCTGTGCCCGCTGGAACGCCTCGACACTGCGACGGTCCGCCTCGCCCCAGCGCGGACCGGGACCCGACAGGTAGTGCTTGCCGTAGCCCCGCTTCACCAGCTGCTTGCCCAGCTTCTCCACATATGCGTTGGATTGGCCCGGACGGAAGTAGCCACGCCCGGGGAACCCCTGCGCATCTGTGCTCGGACCGCCCGAACCACTCGAACCGCCGATGCTCCGACCCTGGCCCGACACCAGCAGTCGCCACGTCCGCGGCCCCGGCAGCCCGTCCGCCTCCTCGCCCTTCCAGCCCTGCGCCCGCTGGAACGCCCGGGTCGCCCGACGGTCCGCCTCGCCCCAGCGCGGTCCGGGATCCTGGCCGTAGTACTGCTCGGCGCCCCGCGCGATCAGCAGCCGCCGGAGCTGGGTGACGTACGCGTTGTTCGCGCCGGCGCCGAACATCGCCTCGCCCGGATACGGGACCGCGGTCGCGGCGGCGGCGCCGGCCGTCCGGGGGGCCGCGGTCGTGGACGCGCCACGGCTGACGCCGCCATCGCCGACACCACCGTCGTCGACGCCGCCACCGACCACGGCCTTGTAGCGGTACGCCACATAGCGGTCCGCGTTGACCCAGTACGCGAGCGGCGTGGCCTGCCGGCGCGTGCGCGGCTCGGTCTGCTCGTACGCGATGTACGACGTGCGGGTGTGGTCCGTCCACCCGCCGAAGAGCGTGACGTGCGAGCCCCTGGCCGGGTCGGCCGGGTTGTGGAAGAGGAGGATGTCGCCGGGCTGGAGATCCGCACGGTCGATCCGCTCGGCGAAGCCGTCCAGGCTGCCGGTCCACTCGTTGGCGCGCAGGTTCCACGCCATCGAGATGTAGCCGGAGCAGTCCTGGCGGTAGCCGTCGGACCAGTACTTCTCCATCGAGTACGGGACCTGCGCGCTCACCCACCGCTTGGCGCGGTTGATGATCTCGGCGCGGGTGACCGTCCGCAGGGACTGGGCGGAGCCCTGATCCGTCGTCGGGGTGGCGCCGGACGGGGGCTGCGGACCGGGGCCGGGGCGGGACCCAGGGCCCGGCCCGTGCGCTCCGCCGTGCAGCGGGCCCGCATCACCCTGGGGCGTGTCGGGCCCCGGCACCGACGCCCTGTCCGCCGCGAGACCCACCTGCCCGCCCGTCGTTTCCACCACAGGCCCCACCGCCCCCGACGCCGTCGCCTGCGCGCCCCCTCCCCCGAGGACCACGCCCGCCGCCGTCATCAGGACCAGAGCGCGGCGCGCCCCGTGCGCCGCCGGGTGACCGCCTGCCCGTACGGGCAGGCCACGGGCACGATCGCGCCGCTGCCGGGCGCAGCCCGCGCAGCCGCAGCCGGCCGCGGGCTCGAACTCCTCGAAGACCGGAAGGCTCATGCGATTCCCCTCCACACTCGTCAAGATCTTTTGGCGCTGATGTTCGGCCGCCGGTTTCTCAACTGTCCGGACAAATCACATTTTGACGGATCGAAGGCCTGATACGACCATCCGACAGGCCGGGAGCGACCGGTAATGGTCGGAAGCACCCCCGGACGTCGGGTAGAGTTACGCAGGTCAGCAGGCGCCGCTAGCTCAGTTGGTTAGAGCAGCTGACTCTTAATCAGCGGGTCCGGGGTTCGAGTCCCTGGCGGCGCACGCAGAATCGAGGCCCCCTCACCATCGGTGAGGGGGCCTCGGTCGTCCCATGAGCCCGCAGCATCCCTTTCGTCACAGCAGAACCAGAGCGCCCGGCTTTGGGCGGTAAACAGCTCGTTTCGCCCTTGCGATCAAGAAGCGGGGTCGTGGACTCTGGCTTGGTCCCTGGGGGGTTGGGGGCGACGCATGGTCGCGTCGAGTGCGGGGTGGGGGCCCCGCCCGCGGCCGCGCACGGGGGGATGGACTCATGACGTCTGCATGGACGCCCGCCGGGGGTACTCGGCTCCGTTCCGTGACGACACTGCCACGCTACGACTACGAGCACTACAGCCGGCTCGCCGGGCCACTGACCGAGCCCGATCCGGGCGAGCCCTACCGGGTGCGCTACCGCTCCCTGCTCTCCCAGGAGCCGCACCGGCTGCGCGCCGCGCTCCTGCTCGGTGCCGCGCCGCTCGTCTCGCTGGGCCTGTTCGTCTGGCTGATGCAGCCTCAGCACTGGACCGAGCGGGATCCGAACCTCGACAACGACCTGCTCCGCGCCCTCGACATCGTGATGCTGGTGTCGATCGGCCTGATCGAGCTCTTCCGCACCATGAACGTCCTGTCGAACGCGCACGCGACCCTGGTCGCCCGCGACCCGGTCCCGGTGGTCCCGGAGGCCGGCACGCGGGTCGCCTTCCTCACCTCCTTCGTCCCGGGCAAGGAACCGCTCGCCATGGTGACGAAGACCCTCCGGGCGGCCGTGAAGATCCGCCACCGCGGGCCCATGCACGTCTGGCTGCTCGACGAGGGGGACGACCCCGAGGTCAAGGCGGTCTGCGCCCGGCTCGGCGTCCGCCACTTCTCCCGCAAGGGCGTCCCCGCCTGGAACCAGTCCGAGGGGCCGCACCGCGCGAAGACCAAACACGGCAACTACAACGCCTGGCTGCAGGCGCACGGCGACGACTACGACTTCTTCGCCTCCGTCGACACCGACCACGTCCCGCTCCCCAACTACCTGGAGCGGATGCTGGGCTGGTTCCGCGACCCGGACGTCGGCTTCGTCATCGGACCGCAGGTCTACGGCAACTACGACACCTTCGTCACCAAGGCCGCCGAGTCCCAGCAGTTCCTCTTCCACGCCCTGATCCAGCGCGCAGGCAACCGCTACGGCGCACCGATGTTCGTCGGCACCTCCAACGCCGTACGGATCCGGGCACTCAAGCAGATCGGCGGGCTGTACGACTCGATCACCGAGGACATGGCGACCGGCTTCGAGATGCACCGGCACCGCAACCCCGCCACGGGCCGCAAGTGGCGCTCGGTGTACACGCCCGACGTGCTCGCCGTCGGGGAGGGTCCGACCGCCTGGACCGACTTCTTCACCCAGCAGCTGCGCTGGTCCCGTGGCACGTACGAGACGATCCTCAAGCAGTACTGGAAGGGCTTCGGGACGCTGCCGCCCGGCAAGCTCTTCAACTACACGATGATGATCATCTTCTATCCGATGTCGGCGCTGAACTGGATCCTGGCCGCGCTGAGCTGCGCGCTCTTCCTGGGCATGGGCGCCTCGGGCGTCCAGATCGACCCGGCGATGTGGATGATGCTGTACGGCAACGCCTCCGCGCTCCAGATCGGGCTCTACATCTGGAACCGACGCCACAACGTCTCTCCGCACGAGCCCGAGGGGTCCGGCGGCCTGGCCGGAATGGCGATGTCCGCGCTCTCCGCACCGATCTACGCCCGCTCGCTGATGGACGCGGTCCTGCGGCGCAAGAGTTCGTTCGTCGTGACACCCAAGGGCGACTCCTCCAGCCCCGACACCCTCTTCGGCACCTTCCGGATCCATCTCTTCTTCATCGTCGTCTTCGGGGGTTCGCTCGCCTCCTCGTTCTTCTTCGGGCACGACCACCCCGCGATGATCACCTGGGCCTCGCTGGCGCTGCTGATCACGGCCGCGCCGATCCTCCTCTGGCGGTACGGCATCCGCGTCGAGCGGCGGCGTCGCGCCGAGGCGCCGGCCGCACCCGTCCACGTACCGGCACAGCGGCCCCGCTGGGCCGAGGCCCCGCAGCAACCCATGGAAAGCGCGCTGGGAGGGCGTAACGAATGATCGCCAACGCGCGTCGCAACCGGTTCCGGCGGGTCGCGATCGGGGCCGCGGTCGTCGTCGCGGTCGCAGGGATGAACGGACCGGCGCTGTGGCGCTTCGGCTCGGAGCGGTACCACGAGTACGCGATCAACCGGCCCGAGTACAAGGCTTCGAACGGGCACTGGGCCTTTCTCGACGTGCCCGCCGACTTCCGGGTCAACGCGATCCACGCGGCCCTGCTGCACACCGGGAAGGTGCTGCTGATCGCGGGCTCGGGGAACAACCAGAAGAACTTCGACGCGAAGAAGTTCGAGTCGGTGCTGTGGGATCCGAAGACCGGGAACTTCAAGAAGATCCCGACCCCGAAGGACATGTTCTGTGCCGGGCACACCCAACTCCCGGACGGGAAGCTGCTGGTGGCGGGCGGAACCAAGCGGTACGAGAAGCTGGAGGGCGATGTCACCAAGGCCGGCGGCCTGATGATCGTCCACAACGAGGACCCCGACAAGCCGATCACCCTGCCCGCCGGCACCCGCTTCACCGGGAAGGCGAACGGCAAGACCTTCGTCTCCAAGGACCCCGTCCTGGTCGAGCGGGCCACCAAGGTCTTCGACCGGAACACCGGGCGGTTCCTCCACAACACCCCCGGCCTCGGCCGGATCTATGTCGAGGCCGAGCGGTCCGGGAAGGCGTACGAGACCGGCACCGAGGACAACTACCGGGTGGCCGGCATGAAGGGCTCCGACGCCCGCAACGTGTACGGCATCGCGCAGAAACTCGCCCTGGACAAGAAGGACTTCCAGGGAATCAGGGAGGCCTACGAGTTCGATCCGGTCGCCGAGAAGTACGTGACCGTCGACCCGATGAACGAGGCCCGCTGGTACCCCACGCTGACCACGCTGAAGGACGGCCGGGTCCTCGCCCTCTCCGGACTCGACGAGATCGGGCAGATCGTGCCCGGCAAGGACGAGATCTACGACCCGAGAACGAAGAAATGGACGTACACCGGGATCGAGCGGCGCTTCCCGACCTACCCGGCGATCTTCCTGATGTCGAACGGGAAGCTCTTCTACTCGGGTTCGAACGCCGGCTACGGACCCGCCGACGTCGGGCGCGACCCCGGGATCTGGGACCTGAGCACCAACACCTTCACCAAGGTCCCCGGGCTGAGCGACCCCGACCGCATGGAGACCTCCGCGACCGTGATGCTGCCGCCCGCCCAGGACCAGCGCTTCATGGTCATCGGCGGCGGCGGGGTCGGTGAGTCCGACAAGGCCAGTGCGAAGACCCGGCTCGTCGACCTCAAGGCCGCCGACCCGCGCTTCCGTGACGGGGCCGCCCTGGAGAAGGGCACCCGCTACCCCAGTGCCTCGCTGCTCCCGGACGACACCGTGTTCGTCACGGGCGGCTCGGAGGACTACCGGGGGCGCGGCGGCTCCGACATCCTCCAGGCGCGGACGTACGACCCGAGGACCGGTACGTACAAGCGCGTCGCCGACCCGAGGGTGGGCCGCAACTACCACTCGGGCTCGCTGCTGCTCCCCGACGGACGGGTCATGATCTTCGGCTCGGACTCGCTCTTCTCCGACCCGGCGAACACCCGGCCCGGCGTCTTCGAGCAGCGCATCGAGCTCTGGACCCCGCCCTATCTCCACCGGGACGGCGGCAGGCCCGAACTCGGCGAAGGCCCCCGCAGGATCGCCCGCGGGACCACGGGGGTGTTCCGTACGCAGCAGTCCGCGGCGATCACCTCCGCGAAGCTGATCCGGCCGAGCGCCGTCACCCATGTCACCGACGTCGACCAGCGCACGATCGCCCTGACGCTCAAGAAGACGGCCGGCCGGGTCGAGCTCGGCGTGCCGAAGAACCGCTCGCTGGTCCCGTCCGGCTGGTACATGCTCTTCGTGACGGACGCGCGGGGCACCCCCTCCGAAGCCCGCTGGGTGGAGGTGCCCTGACTGGTCCCGACCTGCCCGACCGGTCCTACTCGGCGCCGCGGGCCAGGTCGAGCGCGTACTGCTCGAACCACTCCCCCGCCTTCGGACCGCCCTTGCAGTCACCGTCCGACTCTCCCGGCCGCTTGATCCACAGATACGCCTTGACCAGCGGATCGGCGGTGCGGACGGTCGGAGGCTCACCGAGCGCGCGGCCGGGCGGGTTGCACCAGTTCTCCCGCGGATCGCCCTCGGTGTAGGGGCCGTTGCCGTTGCGGCTCGTGTCGACGACGAAGGGCTTGCCGCCGATCCGGTCCGACAGCTGCTTGCCGTAGGCCGTACTTGCCTCGGTGGTCTGGAAGTTGGAGACGTTCACCGCGAAGCCGTCGGCGTCCGCCACGCCCGCGCGCCGCAGCGGCTCGAAGATCTCCTCCGGCTTGCCCCAGCCGGCGTTGCCCGCGTCCAGGTACACGGTGACGCCGGGTTGGCGCTTCAGCCGCTGGACAGCGCCCTTCAGGAGCTCGTACCGCTCCTCGTGGTACTGCTGCTCGGTGCAGCCGTCGACCATGTGCATCACCGCGTCCGGCTCCAGGACGACGGTGGCGCGCCGCTCCCCGATGCCCCGGGCGACCTTCTCGACCCAGTCGCGGTAGGCGCCGGCGTCGGCCGCGCCGCCCGCGGAGTGCTGGCCGCAGTCGCGGTGCGGGATGTTGTAGAGGACGAGCAGCGCCTCCCGGTCGGCCTTGTGGGCGGCCTCGGTCAGCGTCCTGGCCTCGGCCTCGGGCCGCTCCGTGCCGACCCACTCGCCGGCCGGCTGGGAGGCGATCCTCTCGACGAGTTCGGCGTCCGCGGCGCGGCCCGCCTTCGTGTACGCGGCGAGCTGCCTGGCCGCCTTGCCCTGCGGGTTGACCCAGAAGGGGTCCGTCTCCTTCGGCTGCTGGGTGCCGGACGACGGTGCGGCGCCCCTGTCCCCGCCGTCCCCCGAGCCTCCGCCGGACGACGTGCACGCCGACAGCAGCAGAGCCGCGGCCAGCGGCGCGGCGCACGCCAGGCGGGCACGTCCGGTGCGATGTGCGTACATCCACTCCCCCTTGGGTGTACGGAACCGTACGGAACCGGTCAGGACAATCGTGGCACAAAGGAGGTCTGGGCCGGGACCGTAAGCCCGTTCTACAGTTGCGGAACCCGAACCTCCCGCGGCGGCGCCGGGCTTCTCCCGCAGCCCGTGCGCCCGTGGTCGAGGACCGGCCCGGCCGTCGGGCGCGCGGGACGTGGTCCGCCGGCCGGGCCTGGCGGCGACCGCTCCGCTTCCGGCGGCCCGCCCGGGCCGCCGAGCTCCGCCCATGCGCCAGGTCCTGCCCGTGCGTCAGGCCTTGCCCGTGCCGGTGAGGTACGCGGAGACGACGACGTTCGCCGTGTACGCCCCGGCCTTGCGGTCGAAGGTGCCGCCGCAGGTGATCAGCCGCAGTTCGGCCCGGTCGGCCTGGCGCTGCCCGTACACCTTCCGGGCGTCGAAGCGCTCCCGGGGGAAGACCTGGATGTCGTCGATGGTGAACTCGGCGACCGTGCCGTCGGTCCGGGTCACGTTGACCGTCTCACCGGGGCGGGCGGAGCTCAGGCCGTAGAAGACGGCGGGCTTGGTCGCGGTGTCGACATGGCCGACGAGGAGCGCCGCGCCCTCGGCGCCCGGCCGGGTGCCGGTGCGGAACCAGCCGACCGAGTGGGGCATCTCGAACGGCGGCGGGTCCACCGCGCCCGTGGCGTCCAGGCCGCGTCCGACGACCGGCGCGGCGATGCCGAGGGAGGGGATCTCGACCCGGCGCGGCTCGGCGGGGCTCAGAGGGCGGTGTGCCGGGGGCAGCGGGGCGCCGAGCGGGCGGCCGACCGCGGCCATGTCACCGGTGGTCGGGGCCGAGGTGCCGCCCGGCCCTTCGGTGATCTCGCGGCCCCAGAGCCAGAGGCCCAGGAGCAGGAGCGCCCAGGCCACGCCGGTCAGCATCCGACCGGTGCCGGCCGGGCTGCTCGCATCGGACACGGTCAGTCCACCGGCGTCGTGCCCGTGCGGCGGCGGCGCGCACTGCGGAAGGCGACGGCGACGGCGGCGATCGCGGCCATACCGAGGCCGACGAGGGTGTAGGGGGTGCCGAGGCCGCTCTCGGTCGTGGTCTGCGCGACGCCGGGCGCGGCGGGCACCGGGACCGCCAGAGCCGCGCCTCCGCCGCCGGCCCGGACCGGGGCCACGGGGCTCGGGTGGTACGTCGGCCGGTGGATCGGCTCGAGCGTGGCCGCGTGGGTCGGCTCCGGCCGGTGCTTCTCGACGTCGACCACGCCGACGTCACGGTGTTCCCTGCCGTCGCAGGTGACGCTGACCTTGTACGCGCCCTTCTGGAGACCCGACTTGATCGTGGTGTCGCCGAAGAGGGTGTACGCGCCCCCGTCACGGCCGGTGAGCTCGGCGTCGGCGACGAACGCGTGGGACCTGGCGGTGCCGGTGGTGCCCTTGCAGCCCTGGACACGGACGTCGACGTCGGCGCCGGGCTTGGCGGTGGACGGGGTGACGGTGGCCTTGACACCGTCACCGGCGATGGCGGTACCGGCCGTGGGTGCCAGTACCAGGATGGCGGCCGCCCCTGCGGCACGGAGAGCAATAGGACCTGAACGCATCGTGACCTCCTGGTAGAGGAAGGGTCACCCGGTTCCGGTAGTTGCGCATCCGCAGGGGCCCGACCGGGGCACTCCCCGGGGCCGACCGGCGACTACACGCGTTCCACGAGGTCGGCGATCGAGTCGACGATCTTGGAGGGGCGGTAGGGGAAGCGGTCGATCTCCGCGTGCGTCGTCAGACCGGTCAGGACCAGGAAGGTCTGCATCCCCGCCTCCAGTCCGGCCAGGATGTCGGTGTCCATCCGGTCGCCGATCATGGCGCTGGACTCGGAGTGGGCACCGATCGCGTTGAGGCCGGTGCGCATCATGAGCGGGTTGGGCTTGCCCGCGAAGTACGGGTCCTTGCCGGTGGCCTTGGTGATCAGCGCGGCGACCGAGCCGGTGGCGGGCAGCGGGCCCTCGAGCGAGGGGCCGGTCTCGTCGGGGTTGGTGCAGATGAACCGGGCGCCCGCGTTGATGAGCCGGACGGCCTTGGTCATGGCCTCGAAGGAGTACGTCCGGGTCTCACCGAGGACCACGTAGTCGGGGTCGTGGTCGGTGAGGACGTAGCCGATGTCGTGCAGCGCGGTGGTCAGGCCGGCCTCGCCGATGACGTAGGCGGTGCCGCCGGGGCGCTGGTCGTCGAGGAACCGGGCGGTGGCGAGCGCCGAGGTCCAGATGTTCTCCACGGGCACGTCCAGGCCCATGCGGGCGAGACGGGCGTGCAGGTCGCGGGCGGTGTAGATCGAGTTGTTCGTGAGGACCAGGAAGGGCTTCCCGGTCTCCCGCAGCTTCTTGATGAACGCGTCCGCGCCGGGGATCGGAACGCCCTCGTGAATGAGGACGCCGTCCATGTCCGTGAGCCAGGATTCGATCGGCTTGCGCTCTGCCATGTGCGGGGACTCCTGCCGTACAGAAATCGTGCGGTGTGCTGGGGGCGCCGCGACAGCGCTGTGGCGACGCCCCCAGACTAATCAGGAAGTGGCGATCTTGACCCCGTCGATCACCCAGTACCAGTTGTTGGAACCGGTGTAGCGGAAGCGGAAGCTCACGCTGGACGACCCGGTGGGGACGTTCACGGTGAGCGACTGCGGCTGGGAGATCACGTCGGAGGTGTAGCTCTTGACGACGGTCGGCGTGCCGCCGTTGAAGGAGGCCAGGACCTGCGCGGTCTGGCTGCCCTCCTGGCGGTAGAAGGTGGTGAAGTCCAGCGTGACGCGGGTCGCTCCGGAGACGCTGTACGCGGGGGTGACGAGCGTCGAGTCGTACGTACCGGAGAAGGTCTTGTCCGCCCACTCGTCGGAGTCGGCGACGGCGAAGACGCCCCGGGAGCGGACGTTGAGCTCGCGGGACTGGTCGCGCTGGGTGCGGGACCAGAACTCGTCGGTGGCGAAGGCCCAGCCGCGCCACTCGGTCATGCCGCCGGTGCCCATGGCGTTGTTGATGACGGACCAGCCGCTGGGCGCGGCGTGGGTGAAGCCGAGGACGCCGGCGGGGATGCCTGTCTCGTCGACGCGGCCGGTGAGGGAGGAGTGCAGCGCGTCGAAGGGGTCGGTGGAGCGCTGCTGGATCGGCTTGCCGTCCAGGCCCCAGGAGGCGTCGGGCGCGATGCCGAGCTGGTGGAAGACGGTGGCGGCGACGTCGACGAGGCGGGTGTCGACGGGGCGGGCGCCGGCGGCGATGCCGGGCCCCTGCGCGAGGACGAAGGTGCGGCGCTCCTCGATGGAGGAGCCGCCGTGCCCGCCGGCGTCGGTGTGGCCGTGGTCGGTGGTGACGACGACCGTCCAGCGCTCGGTGGCGAACGACGGGCGAGCCTTGATCGCGGCGAGGAGCCGGCCGAGGTACCCGTCCTGGACGTCGATGGCGTCGAGGTACTTGGCGCTCTTCGCACCGTAGGTGTGGGCGATCTCGTCGGTCTCGCCGAAGTAGACGAAGAGAACGTCCGGGTTCTGGTTCCGGAGGATGTCCTCGGTGGTGTCGGTGATCACCTTGTCGTTGACGACGTAGTTGTTGTTGTACACGAGCTTGGCGTCGGCGCCGGGGGTGACCGTGCCGTGGGTGTCGAGCTCGGGCCAGTCGACGGCCGCGAAGAGCGAGAGGTCGGGGCGGACCTGGTTCAACCGGGCGAGGAAGCCCGGGTACTTGGCGTAGTTCTTCCCGACGAAGGTGTTGTCCTTCACGCCGTGCTTGTCGGGCCAGACACCGGTGGAGATGGTCGACCAGCCCGGGCCGGAGGAGGTGGCGGCCATCGGGTTGGCGTAGAGCAGCGACAGGCCGTACGTCCCGTTCGCCATCAGCGACTTGAGGGTCGGGGCCTTGGCCGCGTCGATCCTGTCGTACCGCAGGCCGTCCATGCCGACGACGAGCACCTTGTCCTTGCTGGTGCCGTTCGGGAGCGTGGGGGCGGCGGCGTGGGCGGCGGGCGCGGTGGCCACGCCCGCCGCGGCGACGGCCGCTGTGGCGCCGGCGGCGGCGAGCACGGTACGGCGGGAGACTCCGGTGGACAGGGCCGTGGACATGCCGGTGATCGGCATCTGGATCCTCCGTAGGAAGGGGTGAGGAGGGGGCGAGGACACGCCAACGCCCCCGATTCCTCGGGGGCGTTGGTCCGTACCCGTTATCTTTCCGCTACATGCGGAGGGATTCCAGGGGCTGTGCGGTGAACTCTTGGAAGCCCGCGGTTAGCTTCCGGTGGCCGTCTTCCAGGCGTCGACGTAGGCGGTCAGGTTCTTGTCGATGTCGGCCCAGTCGGGCTCGAAGATCTCGACGCCCTCCATCAGCTTGGCGAGCTCGATGGCGTTGGCGTCGGTGGCCTTGACGTCCTTGCGGGCCGGGAAACCGCCGCCGATCGCGCTGACCTCGCGCTGGGCCTGCTCGCTCAGCATGAAGTCGAGCAGCTTCTTGCCGTTCTCGCTGTGCGGGGCCTTGTTCACCAGACCCGCGGCGTACGGCAGGGCGAAGCTGGTGGGCCGACCGCCGTCCTTGGCCGGGAACCAGATGCCGAGGTTCGGCATGGACCTGGACTGGGCGAAGTTCATCTGGACATCGCCGTTGGCGACGAGGATCTCGCCCTTGTCGACCTTCGGGGCCAGCTTGGAGGTCGAGGAGGACGGGCCGACGTTGTTGGTCTGGAGCTTCTTCAGGTACTCCATCGCCGGCTCCTGGCCGCCGAAGTCGTGCATCGCCTTGATGACCACGGCCGTGCCGTCACCGGCGACACCGGGGGTGGAGTACTGCAGCTTGTTCTTGTACTTCGCGTCGAGGAGCTCCTCCCACGTCCTGGGGGCCTCCTTCAGCTGCTGCTTGTTGTGGATGAAGCCGAAGTAGTTGTTGACGACGGAGATCCACTTGCCGTCGGCAGCCTTGTTCCCGCCGTCGACCTGCTCGGCGCCCTTCGGGGTGTACGCCTGGAGCAGCCCCTTGGAGTCGGCCTGCTGGATGAAGGGCGGCAGGGTCACGATGACATCGGCCTGCGTGTTGTTCTTCTCGCGGACGGCACGCTGCACCATCTCGCCGGAACCGCCCTCGACGTACTTGACCTTGATGCCGGTCTGCTTCTCGAAGTCGGCGAAGACCTTGTCGTACCAGCCGTCGCCCTTCTCCCCCTTGAGGCCGTCGGCGCTGTAGACCGTGACGACCTTCTCGCCGGAGGCGGCGGAGGAGCCACCGCAGGCGGTGAGGCCGGCGGCGAGGACGAGGCTGCCGACGACGGCGGCGATCGGCTTGACGATCTTGGACGAGGTAAGCATGACGTCGTTCTCTCCTGAAGACTTGGCTGATCTATCGGTAGGACGCTTTGGTACGGATACGGGAGACGGCGAGCAGGACGAGCAGGGTCGCGGCCATGAGGACCACGGCGAGCGCCGAACCGGTGAAGAGGGAGCCGCGGTCGGTGGCCGTGAAGATCAGCACCGGGAGCGGCAGCCAGTCCGGCGGGTAGAGCATCATCGTGGCGCTCAACTCGCCCATGGACAGGGCGAAACAGAGCCCGGCGGCCGCGTTGAGCGACGGCAGCAGGAGCGGCAGCTTCACCCGGAGCAGCACATAGGACGGGCGGGCGCCGAGGCTGGCCGCCGCCTGCTCGTACATCGGGTCGAGACGGAGAATGGCCGCCGAAACCGACTGATGGGCGAACGCCGTGACAAGGATGGTGTGCGCGAGGATCACGATCCAGCGCGTGCCGTTCAGGAGCACGGGCGGCTGCGAGAAGGCGACGAGCACGGCGAGGCCGACGACGACCGAGGGCACGGCGACGGGCAGCATGAACAGCGCGTCGAGGAACCGACGGCCGTTCTTCCGCAGGGAGTTGGCCACCAGGGCCGCCCAGGTGCCGATGGTCAGCGCGAGCAGGCTCGCGGTGACGGCGGTGACCAGGCTGGTGGTCAGCGCCTGCAGGGACTCACCGCGCACGGCGGCCGTGTAGTGCTCCGCGGTCGGCCCGGAGGGGAAGGCCCCGGACCAGTTCGTGGAGAACGAGGCGGCGAGGATCACCAGGAGCGGGAGAGCGAAGAGCGGGACGAAGAGGACCGCGAAGACGGCCCAGGTCGTCGCCCTGCCCGTACGGCTATGCACCAACACGACGGCTCACCACCCGGTAGAGGCCGTAGAGGCCCACGGAGATCGCGACGTTGACGACGGCGACGACACAGGCGGCGGCGTAGTCGGACTCGAGGATGGCCTTGCCGTAGACGAGCATCGGGAGGGTCGTGACGCCCTTGGCGCCGGTGAAGAGGACGATCCCGAACTCGTTCAGACACATGACCAGGACAAGGCTCCCGCCGGCGGCGAGCGCGGGCAGCGCCTCGGGCAGGATCACCCGCCGGACGATGCGCAGCGGCCGCGCCCCGAGGGAGGAGGCGACCTCCAGCTGGGCGGTCTCCATCTGCGAGAACGCGGCGAGGAGCGGGCGCATCACGAAGGGCGTGAAGTACGTGATCTCGGCGAGGAGGACACCCCACGGCGTGGTCAGGAACTGGAAGGGCCCCGACTGGGCGCCCGTGACGTCCGTCCACAGGCCGTTGGCCATGCCGACCGTGCCGTAGAGGAAGAGGAGCGCGAGGGTGATGAGGAAGGAGGGGAAGGAGAGAAAGACGTCGATGAACTTCGACACCGCCTTCCCCCCGGGAAACGGCACGAACGCGATGACGAGCGCGAGCACGAACCCGAGGACGAGACACCCGACGGTGGCCCCGACAGCAAGCCACACGGTGGTGACCAGCGCCTCCTGGAAGGCCTCGGACCCGAGGACATCGGCGTAGGCACCGGGGGCGAGGGATTCCCGCATGACGAGGGCGAGGGGGTAGAGGAAGACGAGAGCGAGCGCGAGGACGGGCGGGAGGGCCCAGACCCAGGTGGGAATCGTGCGGCGCCCTTTGCTCTCGGACCGTTGTGGGCGATCGTCCGGCTGGGCGGTGCGGGTCCCCCCTGACGAAGTCTGGGGGAGGGTGGGCCCACCATCACGTGGGCGCTGCGCCGTCATGACCGGCGGCTCGGGGTCACCCATCGGACACCCCCACCCCCAGCAGCACCCCGTCCTCGGGTGCGAAGTGCAGGACCACCTCGTCACCGAGCGCCGGCGTCTCCCGAAGCTCCCGCACGTCCGCCTTGACGCGGTGCCCGTCGACGTCGACGTACAGCCGGTGCGTCGACCCTCGCCACTGCACCTCCGCGATACGACCACGCAGGGCGTTCGGGCCCTCCCCCACGCCGATGAGGTGGGGCCGTATGCACAGGGTCGCAGCGGCCCCCGGGACCACGCCGTCCGTGGCGACCTTCAGCTCGGCGCCGCCGAAGGACACTCCGCCCACGCCCACCGTCACCGGCAGCAGGTTCGCGTTGCCGACGAACGACGCCGTGAATTCCGTACGCGGACGTCGGTACAGCTCCTGCGGCGTGCCGCAGTCCTGGAGCCGGGCCCTGTCCATGACGGCGATCCGGTCGGCCAGGGTCAGCGCCTCGACCTGGTCGTGGGTGACGTACAGGATCGAGACGTCCGGCAACTCCCGGTGGAGTCGCGCCAGTTCGGCCAGCATCCCGGAGCGCAACTGCGCGTCGAGCGCGGACAGCGGCTCGTCGAGGAGCAGGACGTTCGGCCGGATGGCCAGCGCCCGCGCGATGGCGACGCGCTGCTGCTGTCCGCCGGACAGCTCGCGCGGATGGCGCTTGGCGTAGGCCGCCATCCCGGTCATCTCCAGGGCCTCGGCGACCCGCCCGGGAATCTCGGCCTTCGGCGCCTTCTGCGCCTTCAGGCCGAAGGCCACGTTGTCCTCGACCTTCATGTGCGGGAAGAGCGCGTACTGCTGGACGACCATCCCGATCCCCCGCCGGTGCGGCGGGAGGTCGGTGACGTCGCGGTCGCCGATGAACACCCGCCCGGAGACCGGCCGCACGAACCCGGCGACGGCACGCAGGGCGGTGGTCTTGCCGGAGCCGGAGGGCCCGAGGAGGGCCATGACCTCGCCGGGTTCGACGGTCAGGTCGAGCGAGTCGAGAACGGCGTGGTGCCCGTACGCGACGGAGACGGAGTCGAAGCGGATGCCGCTGCGGGCACCGGCCACGTGGGGCGTGGCGCGCGTGGTGTGCGCCACGGCGGTCGCGGAGGTCCCGACGGCCGCGGCGGTCCCGGCGGTCGCGGGCCCGGTCACCGGTCCGCCTCCGCCCGCGCTGCCGCCTCCGGCAGATCCGCGACCGAGGCCAGTACGTGCGTCGCGCCGTGCTCCTCGAGCGCGCCCGCGTCGTGCGCGCCCGTCAGGACGCCCGCGACGATCCCGGCACCCGAACGGACTCCGCTGAGCATGTCGTACGAGGTGTCGCCCGCGACCACGATCTGCCGGACGTCGTCGACGACTCCCGTACGGAGGAGGGCCGCGAGGACCATGTCCGGGTACGGGCGCCCCCGGCCGCCGGCGTCCGCCGGGCAGAGGGTCAGCTCGACCAGGTCGCGCCAGCCGAGCGCGTCGAGGATGGCGTCCTGGGTGACCCGGGCGAAGCCGGTGGTCAGGACCACCGTCCGGCCCTGGCCCTGCAGTTCGGCGATCGCCTCGGCCGCGCCGGGTATCGGGGCGATCCGGCCGCCGGAGACCAGCTCCCCGTACGCCGCCTCGAAGGCGAGGTTGGCCTGCTGGGCACGCGTCTCGTCGCCGCCGAAGAGGTGGCGGAAGACGGAGATCTTGGACTCGCCCATGGTGGCGCGGACGTAGTCGATCATCGTGGCCGGGTCCTCGCCGAGTCGCTCGGCGGCGGCCGTGAAGGCCTGCTCGACGAGGCCGCCGTCGGCGACCGTCGTGCCGGCCATGTCGAGTACGACGAGGTTGTGCTTGAGGTTCTCGGTCACGGTGTTCACCAGCCCAGTTCGTTCGCGGTCGTCTCGGCGATGGCGGGCGAGCAGGTCATGCCGCGTCCGCCGGGTCCGGTCACCAGCCACACGCCCTCGCGGACCTTCTGGCGGTGCACGACCCGGCCGGTGTCGGTGCACTGCGCGTACACGCCCGCCCAACGCCGCCGGATCTTCGGCAGCGGGCGGCCGAGGAAGGACTCCACGACGCGGGTGAGGTGCTCGTAGGGGTCTTCGAGGGTGTCGAAGGCGAACGGGTGCTCGTACTCGTGGGTGTCGCCGATGGTCAGTCCGCCGTCGACGCGCTGCACCATCAGGAGCTGCATCTTGTGCGCGGCGGCGGTCGGGTCCTGCGCCTGTCCCGCGTCGAGCGCGTCCAGAGCGTCGGACCTGTAGGCCGGGTAGTAGCGGAAGGAGTCGGCGTCGGCGACGGAGGTGGTGAGCGGCTCGCCGAGCGGGTCGGTCTGCATCATCTGCAGCCGGACCCGGCGGACCGGGATGTCACCGGCGAGCTCGCGGACGAGGCCGGTGAGAGCGGCGCCGGTGCAGAGGACGACGGCGTCGCCGGTGTGGACCTCGCCGCGGTCGTCGCGTACGGCATGCCCACCGACGACGTCCCGCACCTCGCGGTCGGGCAGGAAGGTGTACTTCCCGGTGGCCAGGAGGGCCTCGCGCAGGGCGAGTTGGGCGGTGCGCGGCTCGACCGCGGCGTCCCGCTCGCACCACAGGGCGGCCTCGAACGCTCCGCGCAGGGCGGGGTTGACGGCGCGGGCCTCGTCGGCGGTCAGCAGCTTGTAGCCGCGCGCCGCCGCGTCGGGCCGGGCCAGGGCGGCCTCGGCGACGGCCAGTTCCAGCTCGGTACGCACGGGGGTGAGCGAGCCGATGGCCCGGAAGCCGAGTCCGGGGACGCGGGCACCGATGCCCTCCCACAGTTCGCGGGCGCGCAGCGCGGTCTCCAGCTCCTCGCCGCCCGCGCGGCCGCTCACCCATATCTGGCCGAAGTTGCGGAGGGAGGCCCCGCGCGCCTCGGCCTCGCGCTCGATGTGTACGACCTCATGGCCGCGTTCCACTGCCTGCCAGGCGTGCATGGTTCCCACCACGCCGGCTCCTACGACGATCACCTTCATGCCGTTCACCGTCCTGGCGACGAGTGACCCGGACGGATCCGGTGGGCAACGGGACAGTGAACGGCCCGACAAGGTTGGCCTAGACCCGTTATCTCTCCGTTATCGAAATAGGTCGATCGGCACCTCGCGGCATGCGCTCAGCCCTGATGCCCCAGGTGGGCGGTGAAGCTGAAGCGGTCACCGCGGTAGAGGGTCCGGACGCGCTCCAGGGGCCGGCCGGAGGTGTCCCGGGAGATCCGGTGGATCAGCAGCATCGGGAGCGCGGGCGGGGTGCCGATCAGCAGGGCCTCACGCGGCGTGGCGAGGACGGTCTCGATCCGCTCGTCGGCGTCGCCGAACGCGATGCCGAGCTTCTCGCGGAGATAGGCGTAGAAGGAGGAGTCGGGGTCGAAGTCGGTGTCGAGGCGCGGGGCGCGTGCCTCGGAGACGTACGTGCTCTCCAGGCCGACCCGCTCGTCGTCGGCGAGCAGCACGCGCTCCATGTGCCAGACGGGCTCGCCGCGTTGGACGCCGATCTCGGGTGCGAGAGCGTCGGGGCAGGGGAAGCGGTCGAGGGAGATGAGCGTACGGCCGGGGCGGCGCCCTTGCCGTCGTACGCCCTCGGTGTAGCTCGCCAGCGATAGCGGCTGTTCCAGCTTGGGCCCGGCGACGACGGTCCCCCGCCCCTGGCGGCGCAGCCGCCCTTCGAGGAGCAGCTCGCGCAGGGCCTGACGGACGGTCTCCCGGGAGACCTCGTAACGGAGGGCGAGATCCCGCTCGGTGGGCAGGAGTCCCCCTTCGCCCAACTCGTCTATCAGAGAGGCGACTTTGGCCTTCACCGCGTAGTACTTGGGGATACGGCCGTGCTCGGGGATGCCGGAGCGGATGGGGGCGCCAGGTGCCTGGTCGTTCGGGTAGTCCACTGGGGGATGCTCGCAGATGGGAATGAACGGGAGGGTGTACGGAGAGCGACCGGAGGGTTCTACGCCCGGCGACGACCGCGGCGGACGGCGGCGACCAGTGCCGCGCCCGAGAGGAGCAACGCGCCGGTAGCGGGAGCGAGGGCGGTGGTCGACTCGGGGCCCGTTAGGGCGAGTTCGGGCCGGGTGGGGGCGGGTGGACGGGTGGTTTCGCCGGCCGAAGCCGAGGGGACGGGGCTCGGGCTCGTCTCCGTCCCTGTCTCCGTGCCCGTGTCCGTTTCCGTTTCCGTTTCCGTGTCCGTGTCCGTGTCCGTGCCGGTCGTCCCCTTCGGCGCGATGGTCAGGCGGTAGTCGTCGGACTCGCCGACCCAGTCCCCGTCGTCCCCTCGACGCTGCACGATCGCCGCGTTGGCGACGACCTCGTTGGGTGCGGTGTCCTCGCGGAAGGAGAGGCGGACGCCGACGGTGACCGTGCGGCCCGCGGGGACGGCGAAGCCGGGGAACCCGTTGAACACCCCGATGTTCTCGTCCTCGTCGGTCTCCTCGAACCGCACCGGCAGCCAGCGGCTCATTTCGGAGTCGTAGAAGTCGAGCCGGATCTGGTCGGGCCGGAGGACCCGGTCGCGGTCGGCGAGGACCAGGACCGGGTGGATGCTGTGGCAGGGCTCGGCGGTGGTGTTGGTGAGCTCGACCTCGAAGGTCCGGAAGGCGCTTCCCGGGACGAAAGTGCCGGGGCCGCCCTTGATCCGGGTGTCGAGGGGGAAGACGAGGTCGGTGGCCTTGCCGCAGGTGGGGGGCTTGGTCTGGGCCTCGGTTGCGGGGTCGGGGGCGGGGGTGGGCGCGGGGAGAGGGTTGGGCTCGGCGCGGAGGCCGGGGGCGGAATCGGGGCCGAGGCGCTCGGTTCCGAGGCCTGAGCGCTCGGTTCCGAGGCCGTGCTCGGTCCCGAGGTCGTGCTCGGTCTCACGGCCGGATGCGTGGCTCAAGCCGGCTCCGAGGCCAGGGGGTTCGGTTCCGGAGTCGAGCCGATCGGTTCCGGTGTCGAGCCGCTCGGCTCGGGAGCCGATGTGCTCGGTTCCCGGGGCGGCGCGCTCGGTTCCGGAGTCCGCGCCGGAGCCGGAGCCCGGGCCGGGGGCGGGCTCCGCCGAGGACGGGGCGACGGCGAGCGCGAGGACGGCGGTTCCGGTCGTCGCCGCGGTCACACCGAGGGCGAGGGCGTTGCGCAGTCGCATGGGCGGGTGCCTTTGCTGCTCGCGGGCGTACGGGACGGCCGCGACGCTGCCACCCGGGCACGGCGGGGTCGGGGAGCGACGCGGCGCGTACCCCCGGACGGCCTGTCCATTCCGCCCGATCAGCCTATTTTCCGAAGATAGGACTGAGGATCAGCTGTGCCGCGCCCTCGGCGACGGCGTACGGCGTGGCCGTGCCCGCGACCGGGGTACCCAGGCCCGCCCCGGCGAGGACCGCGCCCACGCCCTGCGCGAAGACCTCCGGCGCCGCGGTCACGGCCCGGCCGCCGAGGACGACGCGGTCGATGTCCAGGAGCCGTACGAGGTTCATGGCGCCGGTGCCGAGGATCCTGGCCGCCTCGGGGAGGTCACCGCGGGCCACGGCCGCGAGACACAGGACCTCCAGGCACCCGTGCCCGCCGCAGTCGCAGGGCGGGCCGTCGAGCTGGACGGTCTGGTGCCCGAACTCCCCCGCGCCGGTCCGCGCGCCCCGGTGGAGCGCGCCGCCCAGGACGAGGCCGGAGCCGAGCCCCGTACCGAGATGGAGGTACGCGAACGAGTCGGCGACCGGGGCGCGGAGGGCGAGCCCGAGTGCAGCGGCGTTGGTGTCCTTGTCGAGCTCGACGGGCAGCCCGAGCCGCCGCGCGAGGTCGTCCCGCAGCGGGACGCCCTCCCACTCCGGGTACCCGGTGACCCGCCCCGGGGTCCCGGTGAGGTGATCGAGCGGCCCGGGCATGGCGACCCCGACACCGAGGAGGGCGGGGGTGCGGGGGGTGGCGGGGTCCGGGGTCCCCGGGCCGTGGTCCTCTGAGCCTTGGGCCTCTGAGCCTTGAGCCTCAGGGCCGTGGGCCTCAGAACCTCGGGTCCCGGAGCCTTGGGCCTCAGGGGAGGCGGGGCCGAGCGCTCCGAGACCCGCCACCTCCCGCTCCACCACCTCGAACACCGCGTCCACGCCCGCACCGAGGTCCAGCGGAGCCCGGCGCTCGGCCACGCGTACCCCGGCAAGGTCCACCAGAACGGCCGTCAGCTCGTCGCGGTCCAGATGGACCCCGACCGCGTACGCCGCCGAAGGGACCAGCCGCAGGACGGTACGGGGTTTGCCGCCGGTCGAGGCGCGGTGGCCGGCCTCCCGTGCCAGACCCTCCGTCCGCAGCCGCGCCGTGATCTTGCTGACCGCCTGCGGGGTGAGCCCGGTCCGTTCCGCCAGCTCCAGGCGGCTGATCCCGGCCTCCCCCGCCGTACGCAGCAGATCGAGCACCAACGCCGCGTTGTGGCTGCGCAGCGCCGGCAGATTCACGCCCGCCGCGGCAACGGGACCAGCCCCGCCGACCGCACCGACCGCACCGCCCCTGACACCCCTGACACTCCTGTTCACCACCCCATTCTCCCCCTCGCTTGCACTTTGGCAACAGCGTTGCTTAAGTGGGTTCCATGACTGGCACCGACACCGCCCCCCTCCGCGTCGGACTCGTCGGCTACGGCCTCGCGGGCTCCGTCTTCCACGCCCCGCTGATCGCCGCCACCGAGGGCCTCGTCCTCGACACGGTCACGTCCGGCAATCCGGAGCGCCAGGCGCAGGCGCGCGCCGCGCACCCCGGCGTACGGGTCGCGGACTCCCCCGACGAGCTGTGGGCGCGGGCGGACGAGCTCGATCTGATCGTCGTCGCCTCCCCCAACAAGACGCACGTCCCGATCGCCACCGCCGCACTCGAAGCGGGGCTCCCGGTCGTCGTGGACAAGCCGGTCGCCGGCACCGCCGCCGAGGCGCGCGGGCTCGCCGCGCTCGCCGACGAGCGGGGCCTGCTGCTCTCGGTCTTCCAGAACCGCCGGTGGGACAACGACTTCCTCACCCTGCGCGCGCTCCTCGCGGACAGCTCGCTCGGTGACGTGCTGCGCTTCGAGTCGCGGTTCGAGCGCTGGCGTCCGCAGCTCAAGGGCGGCTGGCGGGAGTCCGGCGCGCCGGAGGAGATCGGCGGGCTGCTGTACGACCTCGGCAGCCATGTCGTCGACCAGGCCCTGGTCCTGTTCGGTCCGGCCGTGCGCGTCTACGCGGAAGCGGATGTCCGTCGTCCGGGCGCCGAGACCGACGACGACACGTTCATCGCGATCACGCACGCGAACGGTGTCCGCTCCCACCTGTACGCGAGCGCCACAACCGCCCAGCTCGGCCCGCGGTTCCGGGTCCTCGGGTCCGGCGCCGGCTTCGTGAAGTACGGACTCGACCCGCAGGAGGCCGCCCTGCGCGAGGGTCTGCTGCCGGCGCCCGGCACTCCGTGGGGCGTGGAGCCGGAGGCGATGTGGGGCACTCTCGGGGCCGGGGAGTCCCCGCTGACCGGCGGCGGCACCCCGGTCGAGACACTGCCGGGCGACTACCCGGCGTACTACGCGGCCGTCGCCGCCGCCCTCCGCGGAACCGGCGCGAACCCGGTCACCGCCCTGGAGGCCGCGGCGACCCTGGACGTCCTGGAGGCGGCGAAGCGCTCCGCCCGCGAGGGAATCGCGGTGACGCTGTGAGCACCGCTCCGGAGATCACCGAGCTGGAGGCCCAGGAAGCCCGCCTGGCCCTCCCCCACTTCACGTACGACGACGCGTGGGTGCTCGGCTCGCTCCTCGTCGGCCTGGCGCGCGAGCGCCGGGCGCCCGTCGCGATCGACATCCGGCGCGGCGGGCAGCAGCTCTTCCACTGCGCGCTGCCGGGGTCGAGTGCGGACAACGACGCCTGGATCGACCGCAAGAGGCGGGTCGTCGAGCGGTACGGCGAGAGCTCGTTCCTCGTCGGTGCCCGTTTCCGGGCCAAGGGGACGACGTTCGAGCAGTCCTCGCGCCTCGACCCCGACCGGTTCGCCGCCCATGGCGGTTCGTTCCCGATCGTGGTCGAGGGCGCGGGGGTGATCGGCTCGGTCACCGTGTCGGGGCTGCCCCAGGCCGAGGACCACGCGATGGTGGTCGAGGCGCTGGGCCGCCTGCTCGACGGCTTCGGCGGTTGAGCCCTCGCCGGGGCCCTCGCCGGGGTACGGCCGCTACGCGTCCTTGAGCTCCTGGCGCTGGCGGCCGAGCCCGTCGATCTCCAGCTCCACCACGTCACCGGCCCGCAGGTACGGCTTCGGCTCCGGCTGCCCCATCGCGACGCCCGCCGGGGTGCCGGTGTTGATGATGTCGCCGGGGTACAGGGTCATGAACTGGCTGACGTACCGTACGACCTCCGCGACCGGGAAGATCTGGTCCGAGGTGTTGCCGTCCTGCTTCAGCTCGCCGTTGACCCAGAGCCTGAGCGCCAGGGCCTGCGGGTCCGGCACCTCGTCGGCGGTGACCAGCCAGGGGCCGAGCGGGTTGAAGGTCTCGCAGTTCTTGCCCTTGTCCCAGGTGCCGCCGCGCTCGATCTGGAACTCGCGCTCCGAGACGTCGTGGGCGACCGCGTAACCGGCGACGTGCGCGAGGGCCTCCTCGTCGGTCTCCAGGTAACGCGCGGTACGGCCGACGACGATCGCCAGCTCGACCTCCCAGTCCGTCTTGGTGCTGCGGCGGGGTACGAGCACGGTGTCGTCGGGGCCCACGACCGTGTCGGCGGACTTGAGGAAGACCACCGGCTCGGCGGGGGTCGCCGCGCCGGTCTCCGCCGCGTGCCCGTGGTAGTTCAGCCCGATGCACACGACCTTGCCGATCCGGCCGACCGGCGGCCCGATCCGCAGCCCGGTCGCGTCGAGCGCGGGCAGTACTCCGGCCCCGACGGCCGCCCGGATCCGGTCGAGCGCGGACGCGTCGGCGAGCAGGCTGCCGTCGACGTCGTCGACCAGGGCCGACAGGTCGCGCAGCGTCCCGTCCTGGTCGAGCAGGGCAGGACGCTCGGCACCCGCCGGGCCGACTCGCAGCAGCTTCATGGTCTTCTCCCTGTGGTCGAGGTGGGCCCGGGGTCGGGCCCTACAGATCCCCGGCCGATGGGTTGCGGCCATCGGAGGTTGGTCGATCCTCCAAGAGTTTCGACCACTCGGCAAGACCCCGTTCACGGACTGGACCCTTACGCCTGAGTAGCAAGGGCCTCCGTGGGGCGCTGGTCCCGGAAGAGGACGGCCCGCTCGAAGACGGTCCATGTGGTGCTGGTGACGACGTAGAGCGCGGCGGCGAGCGGGACGACGGCGACGGTGATCAGGGTGGCGAAGGAGAGCAGCGGCATCACCTTGTTGATCGTGTCCGCGCCCGGCGTCGCCGGGAGTCCGGTGTCCAGGGGCTGTGCGGCGAGCTGCCGCTTGGTACGGCGGTAGTTGAAGGTCGCCACGGCGGCGACGATCGCGAAGAGCACGAGGTAGACCTGCCCGGCCGGGCCGAAGGCGCCGCCGTGGCCGAGGGCGTCGGCCCAGTGGTCGCCGAGCGGGGCGGCGAAGAGGGTGTGGCCGGCCATGCGGTCGCCGGAGAACAGGTGGTACATGAGGAGGAACGCGGGCGCCTGGAGGAGGCTCGGCAGACAGCCGGCGAAGGGCGAGACCTTCTCCTTCGCGTGCAGCTCCATGACCGCCTTCTTGAGCCGCTCGGGGTTCTTGGCGTGCTTGGCGCGGAGCTCGGCGAGCTGCGGGGCGAGGCGGGTACGGGCCTTCTGACCGCGGGCGGCGGCCCGCGAGAGGGGGTGGACCGCGAGCCGGACGAGCATCGTGAACAGGACGATGGCGGCGGCGGTCGCGGTGGTGGCGAAGAGCGGCTGGAGCAGGTCGGCGAGCTGCTCGACCAGGGAAGCGAAAACGGACATGGGAGCCCTCCGAGGGGTCTCGTCGTGCCGGAAGAAGAACGTCTCGGCATGACGGATCCGCGCAGGGTCTTGCTGTGTTCTGTGCGCCTACGCGGCCGTCGGGAGGGGACGGCCGGGTGCCCGGGGCCTGCGGCGGCCGGAGGCGTCGGGATCGCGTTGCGGCAGGAACGCGGTGCGCCGCTCGCGGTCGCGCAGGGCGGTGCGTACCAGGGTCGGGGGTACGGACGCGGGCGCGGGGGCGCCGATGAGGGCGCACACGACGCTGGTCGCGGCGAGCGCGACGGCGGCGGAGAGGCTCGAACCGTCGGAGAGGAGGAGATCGGCGAGCGCGAGCAGGAAGAAGAGGGGAGCGAGCACGCGCAGGAGCAGGTTACCGATCACCGCACTTCCCTCCTCGGTTGTCGCTCGACTCGTCTTGTATCAGCCGTTATACACGATCGGCTTCGAGGGGGACGAGGAGTCGTCGCGGCCGGAGGAGGGCCCTGCCGACCGGATCGTTGGGCTCCGGATCGAGCCCGGCACCGGGCGCATCCTGGGCGGCCGTCACCGTACGAGCTTCGCCCAGACGACGAGCCGGTACGCGGAGCTGAACTCGGGTGTGCAGGTGGTCAGGGTGAGGTAGGAGCCGGGGGCGGAGTACCCGTAGGAGGGCTTGACGAGGGAGCGGGGCACGGGCTGGATGACGCCGGTGTCGCGGGGAGCGGTCTGCGCGAGCACCTGGTCGACGACGTACTCGTACTCCCGCTCCCGGGTCTGCACCCGTATCCGGTCGCCCGGCCGGAGCCGGTTGATGTAGCGGAAGGGTTCGCCGTGGGTGTTGCGGTGCCCGGCGAGGGCGAAGTTGCCGGGGCGCCCGGGCGAGGCGGTGCCGGGGTACTGCCCGACGTACCCGCGGTCGAGAACGGATCTCTTGCCGACGCCACGGGCGACGGGGGCGGTGACGCCGATGCGGGGGATGCGGATGATGGCGTAGGCGGAGGAGAGACGAGGGGTGCTGGAGGGAGCGGCTTCGGGCCGGGCTTCCGGGGGCGCCGCGGCGGACTCGACGGGCGCCGGGGTGCCGGCCACTGAGGGCGATTCGTCGACCGATGGCGCCCCCTCCACCGGGGGTGATCCCTCCCACTCCCGCTCGAGGGCGTGGACCTGCCGGGTGGCCTGGGCGCGGGCCTGCTGATTGGTCCACCAGAGCTGGTGGACGACGAGGAGCAGCAGGACAACCCCGCAGGTGACGACGGCCTCGGCGCCGACCCACAACACGCGGGCGGGTGTGCTCCGCACCCCGCGTGTCTGGACGACGACCGGCACCCTGTCCCGCACGCGGGGCACGATAAGCGCTGACGCGCCAACTCTCCAGGGCCGTACAGCAGTACGGTGGTCGACATGCGCCCCGACACGCCTGCCGCCCACGCCACCGAAGCCGAGCGTCTGCTCCGCACCGCCGCGCGGTACCCCGAGGATCAGGAACCGCTGCTCCTCCAGGCAGCGGCGCATCTGGAACTGGCGGGCGAGCGGCCGCAGGCGACGGCGCTGTACGACACCCTCCTGTCCTCGTCGCCCGCCTCCCCCCACCTGATCAGGGCGCTGAAGGCGGCGAACCTGTGGGAGTACGGCCACGAGCCGGAGGCGCGGGCGATCATCGAGGGCGTCCGTGCATCGGCTCCGGCGGACGCGGGGCCGTGGGAGATCGTCGTGGAGACGCTCGAATCCCACGACGAACTGGAGCTGTCGGAGACGTTCGCGACGGAGGCGGCGCGCCTGCTGGTACCGGAGTCGGCGCCGACGGACCTCCCGCACGCCACGCGCTCCCTGCTCGCCACCCGTCACCGGGTCCGCCGGATGCTGGCACTGCCCCACGACGACTGGGACACCCTGGCGGACACGCTGCACACGGGGGACGTCCCGCTGGACGAGCTGCACGACCCGAAGCGCCTGTGGTCGCTCGGCTCCTCGGACCCGGCGGAACTCCAGGCCGAGATCATCCGCCTCCGCAGCGAACTGGGCTCCTACCGCACGGCCCTCTCCCGCCCCTTCCCGGTGGCGGTCCTCCACTGGCCGGAGGCGGAACTGGACGAGCTTCTCGCCTCGTACCCGGAACTCGAGGCGGAGTACCCCACCTACCGCGCCCACCTCACGGACATCGAAGCCTCACTCCGAGAACTCGCGGCGGCGGGCACCCCCAACCTGGGCATCGTCCCGGCAACGGTCCCGTCGTACGAGGCCTTCGCCGCCTCGGAATCCACCTCCCCCGCGAACGCGTCGCTGCTACCGCAGTACGCGACGACCCTGGCGGCGCGCGGCAGGGCGACGGCCTGGCCGCCGGCGCGGGGGGCGGGGTGCTGGTGCGGGTCGGGGAACGCGTACGGGGAGTGCCATGGGGGCGAAGTGCAGGAGTAGGTCCGGGGCGGCACCCCTGCCTGGGGCTGGATCCCAGACACCTCTGTATCGTGCGGCGGCATACTCGACCATGAGGGATCAGATGACCGGCGACTCCGTATCCAAGCTCCCCGAAGGCTCGTGGGCTTCGAGCCCGGGGACCCGCCGGAGTATGCAGTCGAACAAGGGGCGCGACACCAAGCCCGAGCGGGCTCTGCGAAGCGCAGCTCACGCCCTCGGCCTCCGATACCACGTCGCCGAGCGTCCGATTCCGGCCATCCGGAGGACCGCCGACCTTGTGTTCACCCGAGCACGTATCGCGGTGTTCCTAGACGGCTGCTTCTGGCACGTATGCCCTGAACACTTCACCGTCTCTCGGACCAATCCGGAATACTGGGCGGAGAAGGCCGAGAAGAACCGGGCGCGCGATCGACAGACAGACAGGCTTCTCCTGGAAGCCGGATGGGCCGTTCTCAGGGTGTGGGAGCACGAGGACCCTCTTCAGGCGGCAGCCCGCTTGAAGGAGCTCTACGATCACCGCATCGCCACTCAACGTGGCAGAAACACGCGTTGAACGTCGGCGGATCCATCGTATTTCAGCCACAGATCGATCGCTTCCGTACCAGTTGTGAGATCGATGCCCTTTTTCATGAGCCGCGGCACCCAATAATGTGTGACCTTGAACAAAGGTGACGTGCCGGCACTCTGCTCAGCAGATGCCCCCCACGACGTCGGAGCGCCCCTGGGTTCATTCGACCTCAAGCGCACGAGACAGGGGAGCGGTCACTGCCCATGACCGATGCATTCGACGGCATGTACGACACGTTCAAGGCTCTCCTGGACTCGTTCCCCCCTTCGGAAGCGGTCAAGCGACTGGAGCAGCTCGGCATCGGCGCGGAGATCATCCAGCAGATCCGAGAGCGTCACGAGCAGCAGACGGTACGCATCAAGGAGCTGGAGGAGCCGCACGCGGTCGTCCTCGGCAACCGCGACACCTGGTACACCGGGCCGCACGCCAAGGACAAGTGCTGGCCGGCGATCGTCGACACCCTTCGCAAAGACGGATGGCCGGAGGACCCCGCCATCAAGTCCCTGGACGATTCGTCCACCCGCGTCGTCTCCTTGCTGAACCACCCCAAGGAGAGGTCCTTTTCGACACGCGGGCTCGTCGTCGGGTACGTCCAGTCGGGGAAGACGACCAACTTCACCTCCGTCATCGCCAAAGCGGCCGACCGAGGCTACAAACTCTTCATCGTTCTCGCCGGTGTCCACAACGGGCTGCGACGACAGACCCAGGCGCGCCTGGTGCAGCAGCTCGTCGAGCCGAACGCCGCGATGTGGTCGCAGTTGACGGGTCTCGACCGGGACTTCACCCCCCAGGAGAACCCCGCCTCCTACTTCGGCAAGAGCAACGGGACGCGCGTCCTGTGCGTGGTCAAGAAGAACGCGACGGTGCTCCGCAAGCTCTTCCGGTGGCTCGAGGCGGCGTCCGACTACCTCAAAGACTGCCCGACGCTGATCATCGACGACGAGGCCGACCAGGCGACGGTCGCAACCAAGTCGATCAATCCGCTGATCCTGAGCATCATGAGCACCCTTCCGAAGTGCGCCTATGTCGGGTACACCGCCTCGCCGTTCGCGAACCTGCTGATCGACCCGGGTGCCGAAGACCTCTATCCCAAGGACTTCGTAGTCAACCTGCCCAAGCCTGAGGGGCACTTCGGCACCGAGGTCCTCTTCGGTCGCTACGCCCTCGACGGCGAGGACCCCGAACAGGTCGACGACGGCCACGACATGATCCGATCCGTGCCCGAGGACGACGTGCCCTGTGTGCGCCCCATGACGAAGGCGGACGCCGAGGGATTCGAACCGGTCATCACGGACACCCTGCGGACGGCGATCGAGTACTTCTGGCTGGCCACCGCCGCACGGCGTGTTCGCGGCACCGGGAACCGGCACAACACGATGTTGATCCACACCAGCGTCAAGACCACCGTGCACGACAGCTTCCGTGGACCGCTCGAGCACCTGCGTGATCGCACCGTCGCGTCGCTGTCCGACGATGCCCTCCTGCTTCGGCTGCGCAGCCTTTGGGACCGCGAGACCGCGCAGGTGCCGGCCGAGGAGTTCAAAGAGACCAAGGTCCCGTTCGAGGCACTCCTGCCTGAACTGCCCGAGGTGCTCAAGAGTTGCCGCATCATCATGGACAACTCGAACAGCGAGTACCGCCTGGACTACGAGAACGGTCCGGTCACGGCGATCGCAGTGGGCGGCAACACCCTGTCTCGTGGTCTGACCCTCGAAGGCCTGTCGGTCAGCTACTTCGTTCGGGCCGTCTCGGCATACGACACCCTGCTTCAGATGGGACGTTGGTTCGGCTTCCGGAAGGGGTACGCCGACCTCCCTCGGATCTGGATGACGGACGAGCTGGCCGAGTGGTTCCGGCACCTCGCGACCGTCGAGACCGAGATGCGCCGCGACGTCGACATCTACATGACCGAGGACGAGACTCCACTCACCTTCGCGGTACGTCTGCGGACGCACCCCGCCCTCCGCGTGACGGCGGCGGCCAAGATGCGTGATGCCGTGACGGCGTCGTCCTCCTACGGCGGCAAGCGTGTCCAGACCCACTACTTCCACACCGACGGAGAATGGCTGCGCGGAAACATCGACGCCGCCCGTGGTCTGGTGGGCGCCTCGGTCGCGAACGCCGTCACGGCGGAGGAGAGGCCCTCGGACGGCCGGTTCGTGTATCGCGACGTGCCCTACGACCTGGTCGTCGACTTCCTGTCCTCCTACCGATTCCACGAGCAGTCCCCGGAGAACGATGCCGACCTGCTGACGGGCTACATCCGGAAGCGGGTCGCGGCGGGATCGCTGCGCCGGTGGAACATCGCAATCGTCGGCAACCCTCGCGGCGAGGACTTCAAATTCGCTCCCGGTGTCTCTGTGGGACGCAACGTTCGCGCGCGACTCTCCGTGCCGAATCCGACCCCGGGGCTCGCCGACATCAAGACCCTGATGAGCCGCCGAGACGCTGCGGTGGACCTCTACGGGGACGTCTCGACCCTGAAGGAGGAGGGCATCATGGAGCGGCGCCGTGCCGAGCTCCCCGACACCGGCCTCCTGGTCCTCTACCCGATCGACAAGGTCTCGGCGCCGAGCCCCTCGAAGCTGAGGCGTGAGGCGTTGAACGCCGAAGAGCACGTCATCGGCGTGGGCCTGGTCTTCCCGGATACCCTGTACGACAGCACCGTCGAGAAGTACATCTCGGCCGATCTGTCGAAGATCCGCCTCGAGGACGAGGACTACAGCATCCTCGACAGCGACGACGCATGAGCGAGGAGATACTGCGGAGCCTCGTCGAGGAGCGCTGGGCCGCGCTCGAAGCCGAACAGACCACGGGTGAGCGCCGCCTCCGCGTCTCTTACCTCCCGATCGTCGTCGAGCACGACAACCGGCTGGCAGTGGCGGTGGACCATCACGGATACCGCCACGTCCTCGTACCGATACCGGCGCATCGCCGAGTGCGGCCGGGACTGGACGGGCCTGTGCTTCAGCTGCGCAAGCGTCCGCTGGAAGACGACGAGACCTACCAGACATACGCGGATCTCGCGTGCCTGCGCGGCGATCTCAACGATCTCTTCACCGAGCTGTGTGTCGACGTCTTGGGCACGGCCGAAGGACATCCGGAGAATCCGCTCAAGGCCCTCCATCATGTCCTCGACCGCTGGAAGGAACTCTTCCGCACTCAGAGCAGTCCTCTGACCGGCGAGCAGCTCGCCGGCCTGTTCGGCGAACTCACCCTTCTCTGCCATCTGTTGGAGAGGGATCCGAGTGCGCATCGCCTATGGCTGGGGCCTGAGGGCCATCGGCACGACTTCTCATCCGGATCCACGGCCATCGAGGTCAAGGCAGGCAGCGCCACCGGGCGAAGGCCGCGCATCCACGGTCTCGACCAGCTCGATCGCCCGAACGACGGGTCGCTGACCCTCGTGTGGTTCCGCCTGCAGCCCATACCCGGCGGCTCTCTCGGTGGCTCCGTAGTCGAGCTTGTCGATCGGGCCCGCAGTCTCTGTGACGACGAGGGCTCGCTCCTCGAACTCCTCGCGACCGCCGGGTACCGCTCCGCGGACGCCGACCGCTACCACGGCGCGCGGTTCCTCATCGAAGAGGAGAGGTGGTACGAGGTGGGTCCCGGCTTTCCCGGCCTCACTACCAGCGCCCTAGTCGAGGCGGGGCTGTCGGTGTCCGTCCAGAACGTCGAGTACACGATAGATCTCTCCGGCGACGTCCCCGCTCCGCTGACGGACGACGAGGTGTCACAAGTGATCGACGACATCGTTCAGGAGGCGCGGTGATCGAGCCCCGCTGGTTCTCCCAGCCGTATCCGCCGGAGGGGGCAAGCGCCGCCGAAGGCATCCGCAATCAACTCGGTCGCCCTGAGCTCGACCTGCTCACCATCCTCGTGCGTGAGTCGGCTCAGAACAGCTGGGACGCTCGGTCCACGACATCCACGGATCCCGTCGACTACCGCATCGACGTGTCCACCGTCGGCCCCGCCCACATCGGCACGTGGCGCGAACTCCTCCTCGCGGGCGCACCGGCGAATGCGGACGAATTTCCACTGCGCGACACGATCAGGCATGGCGCGGTCCGGCTCCTGTCCGTGTCGGACCGTGGGACCCGCGGGCTGGGGGGCCCGACCCGCGCCAACGACGCCGTGGGGAGCGATCGGGACTTCGCCTCTTTCATTCGCAACATCGGGGAGCCCCGTGACACGGCGCTGGGCGGTGGAACCTACGGCTTCGGCAAGGGCATCTTCTACCTGCTCTCGAAGCCGGGGACGATTCTCGTCCACACGCGATGCCGCACTCCACACGGCGAGTTCGAGACACGGCTCATCGGATGCACCCTCTGGAAGAGCCACGTGGCCGTCCAGAACGGGGCGAGCCGTCGCTTCACGGGTCGACACTGGTGGGGCGACGCCTCCGGAGACGTGATCGAGCCGCTGATCGGAACGCAGGCGGAGACAGTGGCGCGTCGCCTCGGGCTGAGACCGTTCGCCGCCGATGAGACCGGCACGACCGTCGTCGTCATCGATCCGAGCCTGGACGAACTGGAGCCCCCCGAGGCCGCGGACTATCTGGCCGAGACCATCGCCTGGCATCTCTGGCCGAAGATGATCTCTACCGGCGGCGGCAGCCCCGCCATGCGGTTCTCCGTCACCTGCGACGGAGTCGATCACCCGGTCCCGGACCCGCGGGAGACCGCCCCCCTCGACATGTTCGTCTCCGCCTACGAGGCGCTGAACGGGCCCGACGGTCGCAGCCTGGAGTGCCTCAGGCCCAAGCGTCTCCTCGGTCGCTTCGGGGCGGTGAAGCGCATTCGGCCACCCCTTGAGCCAAGCCACGCGGGACGCATGCTGAACATCGAGACCCTCGTTCATCATGTCTGTCTGATGCGTCCGGCCGAGCTGGTGGTGACCTACCGACCAGGCCCGAAACCTCCGAGCGAGAACCATGCATACGCGGGAGTCTTCCGGGCCGACGAGTCCATGGACGACGTGTACGCCAAGGCCGAGCCTCCCACGCACGACGCCTGGAATCCGCAATCGCTGGAACGCCCTGAGAGCACGTTCGTCCAGACGACGTTCCGCCGCATCGAGGATGCGCTCAATGACCTGTTCTCGCTCGGCGGAGTCGCTCGCTCAGGTGCACGCAGCGTGGCACTGGGAGCGGCAAGCACACTGTTCTCGGGGCTGGTCGGCGGCGTCTGGGGTGTCGGCGGAGCGACCGCCTACGCCAAGCCCGGAAGCACTGCTACCCGCTCCGGCGCGCAGGAGGCCTCAAGGAAGACAAGAGGAGCGACGGCTCCGACCGGCGGCGACTTCCCCAGCGCCGCGTCAGAGCGGGACACGGAAACCGGCCGCGAGACCTGGAATTCGAGCGGCGGAGACTTCGACTTCGCCGACACGAACGAGATGGCCGTCCCCGGACGCCGCAGACGGCCGCGAGTCCAGTATGTCGGCGATCCCTACTACGACGATCGCGGCGACCTGACGGTGCTCGTTCAGGAGTTCCGCCTGCCCGTGCCCATATCGCAGCGGGTCCATGCGGACTTGGCTGTGGCGCTGCCTGGAGTCGGCGGCCGCGAGACCGATCCGCCGATCGGGGCGCAGATGCCGACGCTCGTGGGCTGGGAGGACTCCGACGGGCGCCTCCACACGTCGGAGACCTGTGTGATCGACGGCGGCGAATCCGTCTGGCGCGTGATTGTGCAACCCGCGCCGGACACGATGACCGAGATCGGCATCCGAGTGGAGGCGGTGAGCACACCATGAGCCGGCGTGTTCTTCCCTACCGCAGCCCGTCCGAAGACGCCGTCGCTGCCGAACCGTGGCGGCTCATCGTCGACGACGGCGAAGTACCCCTGCCCGAGGCACTACCGCACTGGGACTACAGCATGGACCTGGCGCTCCGGAGAACCGTGCGTGTCGACCTCGATCGCGTTCGTGCCCAGTGCGGACTTCCTGAAGAGGCCGTACTGAATCTGGCCACCGTGTGGACAGCCAGCGGCTCGAATCTGAGCGGCCCGGGACACCGGACGCGACTTTCCGACCGCGGTGTCTCCGTTGTGGAACTGGAGGTTCGACTGCCTGGAGCCGACCTCGGCGGACTCCTCGTCCTCGACACGGCTCTGGTTCTCGCCGAACGCCGGAGCGACGGCCGGCCGTCATCCCCCCGCCGCGCGGGCTCCGTCCTGTGGAGCGAACGGGAATCGGTTCGGCTTCAGGGCGACGCACCGCAGTTCCCCATGGCCGTGATCGACTTCGCCAATACGTCTTTTCCAGACGGCGCCGCCTGGCATCTACAGATCAGCGGCGGCCTGGACAGCGCCACAATGGGCTCCCTTCTGCTTCTGGTCAACGAACAGAACAAGGTCACTGCCGCAGCATTCGAGAACGCCCACAAGCCGCGTGCTGTCGACCAGGTCGTACTCTCTGCGGTGTACGCAGACGCGGCTCGCATCATGATGGAATACGCCCTCTCCCATGAGGACTTCTCAGAGGAGTCCGACTACGCCGAGGGCTCCCTCGGCGCCACGCTTCTGAGTCTGTTCGACCAGCTCTTCCCGGACCAGTCCATCACCGACGTCCGGCTGCGCCGTCTGCAGTCACCGGCGATCTTCGCCTCGGACCTTCAGGCTGCCGTCAAGATCTTCGAGGTGTCGTGATGAGCCTTCTGTATCCGCGCCTGCTGCCCCAACAGGCCAGGCAGCTCTACGAGGAGTACCGGGATCTCTCGGTCCCCGAACTCGCCGAGCGGGTGTCCTACGCACATCCGTCGGCGGTGTACGTCGCCACCGGCGGCGACAGGGTTTCGACGAAGCAGCTCCAAGAGCTACGCCGGGCCGTCGTCGAGCTCGCCGAACGCTCGGGCTTCCCTCACTCGTCCGACCGTGCTCGCAATGCCGAGTTCGATCTCGGGCTGGCCGCGCTCCTGCATGCAGAGATGGGGATGGTCCCTGCGGAGGCGGCTTCCCGAGACGCATGGGCTTTCCTCGCAATCGCCGTACTCCCCGATGTCGCGTACTGGCGCTATCCGAATCCCCCGCGGGACCGTGTTCTCGGGACGGATCTCACCCGGCACGTCTTCGGCCGGCTCTGGTGGCGTGGGCAACTGGTGCGCTCGTCTGACGCTCCGGATCCGTACAGCGCTCTCAAGATCCTCGGCGAGGCCGCCTTCGATCAGATCTATGCACGCCGTGCCGCTTTGGGCGGAAGTCCGCACATGGTGCGTGCCATTCTCCGCGTCTGGAGCGACCTCGACCTTCAGGGGCTGAACGAGCGCGACACATTCCGCGACTTCCTCAAGCGGCTGCTTCGACTCGCCCCCTTCGTGCTCTTCGACGGCATCGAAGACGATGCCCTGGACGACGAGCTTCGCGCCGTCGCGCAGGAGTCCGTCGACGCTCAACGCCCTGCCCCTGCCCCCGTTCCTGCGACAAAGGTCCGGTTCAAGTCGATAGAGATCTGCGCCGGAGCGGGGGCCCAGGCACTGGGGCTTGAACTGGCGGGCTTCGATCCGTTGCTCCTCATCGACAGCAAGGCCGATGCGTGCTTCACCATCGACCTCAACCGCCCCGGCTGGGATGTCGTCTGCATGGATGTCGTACAGTTCCATGCCGATATGCGTCCGGACGTCTTCGGCGTCGATCTTCTGAGCGGCGGATTGCCCCGTGTGAAATCGCCCGCCACTGTAGGACGCGCTGAAGACGCGGAGGAGCGGCGGGTCCTTAGAGCTGCGGTCGAGTTGGCATGCTCGATCAAGCCGAAGGCCGTGCTTCTGGAGAACGTGCCGGATCTGGTGGAGAGTCCCGCCTTCGAGGTGGACCGCGCCTGGATCGAGGCGGAGCTGATCAGCGCGGGCTACCGCTCGAGCTGGCGAGTCCTCAATGCTTCGAACTTCGGTGTTCCGCAGAATCGGAGCAGCGGCTTCTTGATCGCACTGCGAGAGCCTTACTACTCACGTTTCCAGTGGCCAGATGGACACGAAACCGCACCGCCGACAGTCGGTGCGGTGCTCGGCCCCTCGATGGCCTCACACGGCTGGCCCGGCGTGGAACAGTGGATCAAGAACGCCGATCGCATCGCGCCGGCCTTGGTCGGTGGTTCCGATCGCCGTGGGGGTGCCGATCTCGGGCCCACCGGCAGCAAGAAGGCGTGGGCCTCTCTGGGGGTGAACGGAAACAGCCTTGGCGACGAACCGCCGAGCCCCGACTTCCCCGCCGACGATCACCCCAAGCTGACGGTCGAGCAGACCGCGATGATCCAGTCGTTTCCCACCGACTGGAACTTCTCTGGCGGCAAGACGTCCAGGTACCGTCAGATCGGTCATGCCATGCCGCCTCCTCTGGCAACGGCGGTCGGACTTGCCATCGCAGCGGCTCTACGAAGCTAAGATCGCACCATGCGTGCGTCCCGTCCCACCTCCCCTGGGCCCATCACCGTCCTGGACCTCTTCGCCGGCTGCGGCGGCTTCACCCAGGGTTTCCACGAGTTCAGGCCGGACGGGATGGCCCACGACGGGCCTGTCTTCCACAGCGTCGCGGCGGTCGAGCACAACAAGGCGGCGGCTGCCACATACGCGATGAACTTCGGCAGCGGTCGACCCGATAAGAGCCTTCCTGAGGCTCGCGTCTACTTCGGCGACATCGAGGAGTGGAAGCCGACGAAGGAGACTCTTCACGCGGATGTCATCGTCGGAGGACCCCCGTGCCAGGGGTTCTCCGCATTGAATCGCAAGAAGAAGGGCAGTGAGCGCAACCGCCTTTGGGAGGAATACGTCCGCATCGTCGCGGAAGTCCGACCGAGGGTCTTCGTCATCGAGAACGTCGACCGCTTCCTCAAGTCGGATGAATTCCAGAATCTGCTGAACGAGGTGCGCCCAGGGGGGCTCCTCGCGGACTACCGGCTCGTCGACCCTCCGGGACACCAGCCGTCCGATACCGAGGAAGGCAAGACCCGCCGCTACCTCCTCAACTCCGCGGACTACGGGGCGGTTCAAGCACGGCGTCGCGCGATCGTCATCGGCGTGCGCCGCGATATCGAGGGCGGCCACTCGATGACCTACCCGCCTCAGACACATTTCCGCCCTCCCAAGAAGACAACCGAAACGCCCGCCCAGCCGCTCGACGGATTCGACGGAAGCGTCCGATCTTGGAACGCCGTCGACAGCGTATTCGCGGAATCGGCGAAGATCCCTCTCAGGGGAACCGAGCTTCCCGATACCAAGGATCACATCGCCGAGGTGGATTCTGTCGTACCGGGAGTATTCGAAACCAACGACCTTCACATCCGCCGCAACCCTGAGATCCTTTCACTCGCACGCTACGGCGCGATTCCGCCTGGCGGGAACCGGAAGAATCTGCGCGACATGTGGTTCACGGTAAACGAAGCCGGAAAGATCAAGTACTTCAAGGAACCGAATCCGCCGGGAGTGACAACTCCTGTGAGGCGCCTGTCCACTGACAGCTGGGATAGTCACAACACCGGCTCAGGAGACGTCATGGGACGCCTCCGCCTTGGAGAGCCGTCTGTCACGATCAGAACCGAGTTCTTCAAGCCCGAGAAAGGCCGATATCTGCATCCTGAAAAGGACCGCCCGATTACCCATTTCGAAGCTGCCCGCATTCAAGGATTCCCTCCCACATTCCGGTGGTGCGGTTCCAAGACGGAAATCGCCATGCAGATCGGGAACGCGGTTCCGATTCCCCTCGGCAGAGCAATAGCGTCCGCCATCTACTCCTTCCTGCGCGGCTGACATCTGGCCAGGGCGTCGCCCGGCCGGCAGAGGCAGGGCGCGACCACACGGGGCGCCGCACACCTCGGGCCTTCCGCTTTCATGCGCCGGCCCGGGCAGCGTCCCGTCCCTGAGTGTGGTGCCGCCACCCGCCGGCCGGCTCTGTCAGCGTGAGCTTCTCGGGGTCTTCGGCATCCCAGGTGTCGCCCCGCCCCAGAAATGGCGAAGGACGCACACAGGGCCTCCTCGAACGTCGGTCACGATGGCCTTCCTGTTGGTGCCCTCGTCGCCCACCCAGGGCTTCCCGTCCTTCACGCGTTTCCCTCGCTGAGCTCGGCCCAGACCTGCTTGCCCCACCGGTACAGCTCGGTTCCCCACTCGTCCGTGAGCGTGTCGACCAGGATCAGCCCCCTCCCCCGGAGCTGGTCGCCGCTGAAGTCCGCGCCCAGGATCGGGAGGGCCCTGGAGCGGTCGACCACCCCCACGCGAACCCCATTCGCGGAAGGCCGGGAGACGATCACTCTGATCGACGGGAGTCGACTGTGGGCGACCGCGTTGGAGACCAGCTCAGTGATCACGAGCGAGGCGTCCTCGGTCAACGAATCCAGGCCCCAGAGGGTCAGTACTGTTCGAACCAGACGGCGAGCGACTCCGGCGCTCCGCGCCTCGCGGGGAAGGGTCTGGGAGTAGGCGGGGTGACCTGTGGGACGAGACGTGGCAGTCGCAGCGTCAATCAAGGCGGCTGGAGGGGGTACGGGCCTTTCACCCACTCGCGTTACCTGCTTGGGACGCGAATGGAGGCGAGTCGGTGTCGTAGATGACGAGCCGGCGGGCTCTCGGCCCTCCTCGTCACCCACGTGGCTGAAAGTCACCAGTTGCCCTCCCATCGTTGCCGGTTGGTGGTTTTCTGTCCTCTCAGCGAACCGTGATTCGCGATGGGCAGGCATCCCCGCTCAGGCCCCGATGCCGTCAAACCCGTCAAAGATCGTTCTCTGGTGAACAGGGGCGCAGCATGGCGCGTAGGAACGACGAACTGGCCGCGGTGATCGCGGAGACGGGCTGGTCACAGCCCGTGGTGGCCGCTGCCGTCGTGCGTGTCGCGGCAGAGGCCGGCGTCGACGAACTCCTCACCGTCAAGCGCTCGCACATCGCCATGTGGGTCGCCGGGACCCGACCCCGAGGCCGGGCCGCCGACATCCTGCGCGAAACTCTGTCGCGGCGGTTGGGACGTCCCGTCACATTCGCGGAGATCGGTCTCGCGGGGACCGCCTCGGATACGGTCACCGAGTCCGAGTGGGACACCGACACGCTGACGACTCTGGTCGACCTGGGGAGAAACAGCATGGACCGCGAACGCCGCCGGCTCCTCACCGGCGCCGCCGTCTACTCCGTCGGCGGATTGGTCCTGCCACGAGACCCTTGGTGGGACGAAGCTCCTCAGCGGGCGCGCTCCCGCGCGATCGACCCGCACCGGAGAGTCGGCGATACCGAATTGCGGGCCGTTCGCGAGATGACCGAATTCTTCGCCCGCCGCGATCAACGACACGGTGGTGTCGACGGTCGAACCGCTCTCTACCAGTACATCGTCGACGATGTCGCCCGGTACATCAGCGGAGTCTTCAGCAGTGAGAAGTCCCGCCGGTCGCTGTACGCGGCAGCGGCCGAAGCGGTGTACGTGGCAGGCTGGATGAGCTTCGACGCCTCGCAACACGAGCCGGCACGACGCTACTTCACCCTCGCACTCAGGCTTGCCGCCGAAGCCGACGACGCTCCCCTCGCCGGGCACATCCTGCGGGCGATGGCCCATCAGGCCATAGACCTGGGACACATCAGGGAGGCCTTGAACCTCGCCACCGCCTCCGTCGAACGCAAAAGGTACGCGCACGCCACTCCGCGCGAACGAGCCCTGATCGGCGTCGTGCGTGCGCGGGCGCTGGCCGTGGACGGACAGAAAGGCAACGCCGTCGTCGCGATCAACCAAGCCGAAACCGACCTCGGCCAGGCAGCAGCGGGCGACGACGAACCTCAGCGAGTCTGGTTCTTCCAGGAAGCGTCCCTCGCCCATGAAACCGCCCGCACGCTGTGGGCCTTGGGCGACCTCGACGGTGCCCTGCGCCACTTCCGCGCCAGCGTTCGACACCGCAGGGCGGACTCCTTCAGTCGAACCCACGCTGTCACGCTCGGCTACATGGGCACCGTCCAGGCCGAACAGGGGAACGTCGATGCGGCGTGTCAGACCTGGTCTCGAGCCCTGGACGCCATGGACGGCGTTCAGTCTGGCAGAACACGGGAAGCGGCCCTCACCATGCGGACGACCCTGTCCCCGTTCCGCAATCGCGGAATCCCCTCTGCCACCGAGGTGGACGAGCGAGCCCGGGGCGCACTCCGACGAGTAACCTGACGGCGTTGAAGTTGCTGTACCCACAAGTGGCCGTGTCTATAAGGAAGAAGGGGAAAATCGTGCCTGCGCAGGTCATCGAGGTGCCGGTCATCGCCGACGTGGTCGGGGGCCATACCGGACGGCTCGACGACTTCAAGGGCGGCGTGGAATCGGTCATCCGCCTGCGGCCGGAGTTCCCCGTGGAGACCCTGCAGGGCATCGAGGAGTTCTCCCACCTCCAGGTCACGTGGTTCTTCAACCTCGGATCCCCGGACGATGTCGCGCTTCACGCACGCAGCCCTCGCGACAACCCCGCATGGCCGGCGACCGGCACCTTCGTACACCACAACCATCGCCGCCCGGCGCGGCTGGCTACTTCCTTTCCGAGACTGCTCAAGGTCGACGGGAACGACCTGCACGTCGTGGACCTCGACGCCGACGACGGCACTCAGATCGTCGATCTTGTCGCGGTGTTCCAGGAGATGCTCCCTCGTGGGCCCGTGACTCAGCCGACGTGGCCGGGCGAGATGCTCGCGGATTACTGGCGAGACGCCTCCGAACGCTGAGGCGGGGAGGCGGTGGCTCGACATATAGGCCTCGCGTGAGGTCGGCCCATTGGGTGGGCCGGGTTCGCGGGTGTCGGGTGGGACCGCCCTCTTTCCGAGAGTCGCTCCTTCCGGCGGCGCGTCAACGTCGCGTCGCTGCGCGATGACCTTCGGCCACCCTTGACCCACCATCTCCAGGAGCGAAAACACTCTCGGAATGAGGGCGGCCGCACCCGAGGGGGAACTGCTGCCCAGCCCTGCCGAGCCTGCTCTTCACCCACACGAGCGCTCTTCACCTAACGCGCCCGCCCGAACACGATCCGTGCGTTACGTTCGCGCAAAACGGCCCCCGCCGATGGTTGCACCCATCTGCGAGGGCCTGAACCACTAGTGGAAACAGGCCTCCACCGTGATCTACCGGCACTTTAACGCGCCCTCCCATGCCTTCAGTCAGTTCTCGCACGAGATCATTCGGCATCCTCGGCTCAGTTCCGACGCCGTTCGACTCCTGACCTGGCAACTCTCCCTCCCTCAAAACGCGCGCGAGTCGCTTTCCGCGACCGCCCAACGTGCCCGGATCGGGGGATGCGCCTTCACCCGCGCCAAGCGGCAGCTCAAGGAGGAGGGATTCGTGCATGAACGGCGAGTTCAGGGACCAGGTGGGCGGTGGACCACCCAACAACTCGTCTCCAGTACCCCGTTGACCTCTGGCGAGGCCGCCAAGCTCCTCGCCCGCACACCCCTCTCCGCCTGCACGGATCGCGTGACCCCGCAGGTCGCACCGAGCCCTCGGAACCCGGCCGCCGGTCGGCCGACCACTCCGTCGACCGACGGTCATCCAGAAGAACACCTGAGGAAAGACACCTCCAACCTTCCGGCCGAGTCGGCCGAGTCGGCCGAGTCGGCCGAGTCGGCCGAGGCCGTCGATGAGCCTGCGCCTGCCCCCGCGCCTGCCGACGGAACGCCCACCAGCCCCCACATCGAGGCCGCCCGCGCCCTCGTCGGGGCGCTGCACCTGCTCTCCCCCACCCTGCGGCACATCCCGCCCGGCATGCGCGACGAACTCGCCCGCCTCGCCGCCCGCTGGCTCGACGCCGGGCACTCGTCCGCCGACGTCCACGAGCACGTCCTACGCGGCCTGCCCGGCGCCGGGACGCCCGTTCACCGACCCGGCGGACTCGTCCGCTATCTCCTCCGCGATGTCCCACCCCGCACCCTGCCGACCCCGCCCGCACCTGCACCCACGCGGATCCGGCTCTCCGTCCGCCTCGAAGGCACACGCGAGTGCACCGGCCACCACACCCAACCCATGCTGTTCCGGCCGCTCGCCGACGAGACCCTGTGCGCCGCATGCGCCGCTCCCACCCGTGACGAGCCGATGCCGGTGCCGGACGGAGAGCGCATCCGCACTCCCTTGTAGGGTCGAGGGGCAACCCACCTCACGCGAACGAGCGTCCGCCCGGCAGCATCGAGTCGCAGCGCGCGGGCATCCGCAGGATGCTCGCCGGCGTCCTCGGCGATCTGGAACATCCCGGTCCCCGCATCCAACGAGCTGGACTGCGACGTCGCCACCTTCCAGCACACCGCCCCGTGTTCCCGGCCGTCTTCTTCGCCGATCGCGGCCAGAGCACGTCGGCCAAGTTCAACTCGCCGCTCGGGGCCCTGAGGTGTGTCCCGAGCGGCGCTGACGAGGCAAAGAAGGATGATCTTCACTCGAAGTTCACGATTCCACCACATCTCACGTTCGCACGTGGCAGCATCGGTGCCTTCTCCGTAACCGGAATGCCGTGGGGGTTCGTTGTGCGTACGGGAAACATGCGCCGGGGTCGTAGAGCGCTGATCGCGTCGGCCGTGGCCGTCGTAGCCCTCGCTGGGTGCGGTGGTGAGGGTGGAGGCGGCCGTGCTGAGGGTGCCAAGGAGGTTGAGGCCGTGGCGACGAGTGCTACGCCGAAGCCGGGGGGCACGCTGACGTTGGTCGACGATGAGGAGAGCGCTGAGGCCTCCCCGCTCACCGTCGCCGTGCTCGCCAACGACACGGCCACCGAGGCCGCAGGGGGCGAGCAGAAGCCGTTGACCAGCGTCCTGGGCGGGAGCGAGTACGAGCTGACCGTCGACTCGCAGCCCGGTCACGGCACGGCTGTCGTCGACGGCGTCTCCATCACCTACACGCCCGATGCTGGGTACAGCGGAGAGGACGAGTTCACCTACCGGGTGAAGCCGAACTCCCCTGACGTAACTGGCGGGACCGCCGTCGTCCGCATCACGGTCGACGCCCCCGTGCCGTCCCCGACCCCCACTCCTACACCGAAGCCGAAGCCGACCCGGACGCAGAAAGCGGAACCCCCGGCCGTCTACTACCGGAACTGTGACGCCGCGCGCGCCGCAGGCGCGGCACCGGTCCGTCGCGGTGACCCCGGGTATGCGAGCCATCTCGATCGAGACGGGGACGGGGTGGGGTGCGAGCCGTACTCCGGAGGGTCTGGAGGTTCCGGCGGGTCGGTCACTGGGGGAAGCGGCAGTGGCGGAAGCGGCGGCAGCACGTACTACGAGAACTGCAGCGCCGCCCGCGCCGCCGGGGCCGCTCCCGTGCGCCGTGGCGACCCCGGGTACGGGCGTCACCTCGACCGGGACGGGGACGGCGTCGGGTGTGAGGGGTGAAGTTAGGCTCGTAGGTCGAGACCGTCATCCGTGAGAGAGGCCCCCGCCATGCCCCGCATCCCCTCCCCCGCCATAGCCGCCGCCGGGCTCGTCGGTGGGTACGCCGTCGCGCGGTGGACCAAGAAGCGGCCCCTCGGTGGAGTCGTGCTCGCGGCCGCGGGAGCGATCTCCGCGCGGGAGTGGCAGCAGGTGGCGGGTGGGAAGGCCGCGGCCGCGCTGACCGGGGTCTATGTCGCCGCGTTCGCCGGGTCCCACCCGCTCGCCAAGAAGGTCGGGGCCTGGCCCGCCGTGTTCGGAGTGGCCGGGGCCATGGCCGGCGCCTCGTGGGTCGTCACCCGTAGCAAGGGCTGAAGTCCCGCGGCACTCGCTGAACGGCCCCGCCGTTCCGTACGTACTACCCAGTGCCCTCCCCATGAGCGCTGGGCGGGCAGGTTCCCCTACCCCCTTGCCCGCCCAGCGCACCCCTACGAGGCACAGAAGCCCTGCCCGGCCCCCGGGCCCAACCACCCGGCCCAACCACCCGACCAGAGCCCCCCAGAAGCCCTGTCCCGACCCAGCACCCGGCCGGGCGGCACCCGCCCAGCCCCCGCCCTCAAGCGCAGCGCCCCCTCAACCCCCCACCGCGTGGCTCACCGTATAGATCAGCAGGCCCGCCAAGGCGCCCACCACCGTGCCGTTGATGCGGATGAACTGGAGGTCCCGGCCGATGTTCGCCTCGATCTTCTTCGACGTCTGGTCCGCGTCCCAGCTCGCCACCGTGTCGCTGATCAGCGACGTGATCTCCGCGCGGTACGTCGTGACCACATAGGCCGCCGCGTCCTCCGCCCAGCCCTCGACCTTCGCCTGCAGCCGGCCGTCCGTCACCAGCCTGCCGCCCAGGGAGATCAGGGACGCCCGCGCACGCAGGCGCAGCTGGCTGCGGTCGTCCTCCGCCGCCGCGATGATCAGGTTCCGCACCGACGACCAGGCCGAGGCGATGATGTCCTGGACCTCCGGGCGTGCCAGCAGGTCCGCCTTCAGGCGTTCCACCCGCGCCCGGGTGTCCGTGTCCGCCTGGAGGTCCGCCGCGAAGTCCGTCAGGAAGCGGTCGATCGCGCCGCGCGCCGGGTGCTCCGGCATGTCCCGCATCTCCGTGACGAAGCGCAGCAGCTCCTTGTAGACCCGCTCGCCCACACGACGGTCCACGAACCTCGGCGTCCAGCCCGGCGCGCCGCCCTGGACCGCGTCCATCACCGAGTCCCCGTGGAACACCAGCCAGTCGTGGGCCCGCGCGCACACCAGGTCCACGGCCCGCCGGTGCGCCCCGTCGGAGACGATCTTCTCCAGCGTCTTCCCTATCCCCGGCGCGATCTCCGCCGCCTCCGCACGCCGGGTGATCGCCTCGCCGACCACCGCCTGGACGTCCGAGTCCCGCAGGACCGTCAGAGCTCCCCGGAGAGCCGTCGCCAGTTCGCGCGTCACCCTGTCCGCGTGGTCCGGCTCCGCGAGCCACGCACCCAGGCGACCGGCAATGCCCAGCGCGTGCAGCCTCCCCCGTACGACATCCGCCGACAGGAAGTTCTCGCCGACGAAGGAGCCCAGCGTGGTCCCCAGCTGGTCCTTCTTCGTCGGGATGATCGCCGTGTGCGGGATCGGCAGCCCGAGCGGGCGCCGGAACAGCGCCGTCACCGCGAACCAGTCCGCCAGCGCGCCCACCATGCCGGCCTCCGCCGCGGCCGCCACATAGCCGGCCCAGGCGCCCCATCCCGCGTTCTCCGCCCACGTCGCCAGGGCGTAGATCACCGCCACCACGAGGAGCAGACCCGTGGCCAGGGCCTTCATCCGGCGCACCCCGCGGTGCCGCTCCGCGTCCGCCGCCGTGTACGCGAACGCCACCAACGGCCGCCGCGCCTCGCCCGACGGCCTGCCCGGCGTCTCGCCGAGGGCCTCTCCCCGCGCGCCGCCCCGGGCCCCGCTCCTCGTGTCGCTCATCACCCCACCTCCCTACATCAGGGACTTCCCGGACGCACCTCAAGTTCCCGTTCCCCGTACATCTTCGCGATCACCGCCTCGATGTCCGGCTCCCGCACCGACAGATCCACCAGCGGATACGCCTCCGCCACCGCCGCCACGAGCGGCGCCGCGGACGCCGAGGCGGGGAAGGCGAGCACCTGCCGCGGGCCCTCCGACCGTACGAATCGCGCCCCCGGCAGCTCGATCGGCGGCAGCTCGCGCTCCAGGTCCACCACCAGCTGACGCTCGCCGGCCCCCACCTCGTGCAGTCCCGCCAGCTCCCCGTCGTACATCAGCCGGCCATGGTCGATCACCATCACCCGCTTGCAGAGCTGCTCGATGTCCGTCAGGTCGTGCGTGGTGAGCAGGACCGTCGTGCCCTGCGTCGCGTTGAGCTCGCGCAGGAACTCCCGTACCCGCGCCTTCGACACGACGTCGAGGCCGATCGTCGGCTCGTCCAGGTAGAGCACGTCCGGGTCGTGCAGCAGCGCCGCCGCGATGTCGCCGCGCATCCGCTGGCCCAGCGACAGCTGCCGTACGGGTACGTCGAGCAGCTCGCCCAGTTCGAGGAGCTCCACGCAGCGGGCCAGATTGGCGGCGAAGCGCTCGTCCGGGATCCGGTACATCCGGTGCATCAGCCGGTACGAGTCCTTCAGCGGCAGGTCCCACCAGAGCGTCGTCCGCTGCCCGAACACCACTCCGATCCGCTGCGCGAGCCGCGTCCGCTCCCGCGACGGGTCGATGCCCGCGACCCGCAGCCGGCCCCCGCTCGGGGTGAGGATGCCCGTCAGCATCTTGATGGTGGTCGACTTGCCCGCGCCGTTCGGGCCGATGTAGCCGACCATCTCGCCGCGCTCCACGCCGAAGCCGATCCCGTCGACCGCCCGCACCTCACGCTTCTCCCGGCGCAGCAGCCCCGCCCTCCGCCGCACCGTGAAGACCTTCTCCACGTCTTCCAGCTCGATGAAGGCCATGCCTCAGCTCCCTGTGCTTCGGTACGAACGAAGTCCCGCGCGCCATGCCACACCCGCGAGGGCGCAGCACACCAGCGCCACCAGCGGCGACGCGAACGCCAGCCAGGACGGCACCCCGGCCGGCGCGGGCCGCCCCAGGATGTACAGCGCCGGCAGCCAGTTCACGAACGCCAGCGGGACGACGTAGACGACCCCGCGCACCAGATCCTGCGCGAAGATCGCCGGCGGGTACTGCAGCAGCGTGTTCCCGCCGTACGTGAAGGAGCTGGTCACCTCGGCCGCGTCCTGCGCCCAGAACAGCGCCGACGCACCCACGACCATCACCGCCGAGAAGATCAGCGTGCCGCAGAGCAGCATCACCGGCAGCAGCAGCACCTTCACGGCCGTCCACTCCACGTCCAGGAGCAGCAGCGCCCAGATCAGCACGAACAGCCCCTGGGCCACCCGGCCGAGCCGCCGCAGCGCGAACTTGTCCGCCGCCACCTGCGCGAGCACCGGCGCGGGCCGCAGCAGGAACATGTCGAACGAGCCGTCCCGTACCCGCTTGCCCATCCGCTGGAGCGAGCCCATCGTCAGGTCCGCGAGGCCGAAGGACGTGCCGGTCGCCCCGTACAGGAACGCGACCTCGGCGAAGGCGAAGCCGCCGAGACCCTCCACCTGACCGAACATCAGCAGGATCACGACGAAGTCGAAGAAGGTGACGGCGAAGGAGGTGACCAGCGTCAGAGCGAAGGACGTGCGGTACGTCATCGTCGAACGGATCCACATGCCGGCGACCATCCGGTACGTCCGCCAGGACTCCGCGAGCCGGGACGACGCGAGGACCGCCGCCGTGGGCGCCGTACCACCGGCTGCCGGCCCGGGCGCCATAGCGGCCTCCGGCCCGCCGTACGTCCCGCGCACCGCTTCCGTCTCCCCCAGCACAGGCGTCTCACCCACCCTGCACCACCACCTTCCGCGTCGCCAGCGACTGCGCCAGCCGCCCCGCCACCAGCAGCACGACCGCCCAGCAGATCTGGAAGGCGTACGCCCCCAGCAGTCCCCAGCCCGTGTACCTCTCCAGGTACACATCCGCCGGGATCTGCAGCATCGACGCCCACGGCAGCATCCGCGCCACCTCGCCCAGCGCACCCGGGAAGACGTTCAGCGGCAGCAGCATCCCGGAGAAGAACAGCCCGCCCAGCCACGCCACCTGCACCACGCCCTGACCGTCCATCAGCCAGAACGCGCTCATCGCCACCAGGTACCAGATCGCGAAGCTCACCGTCGCGCCCAGCGCGATCGCCAGCAGGAACGCGAGCCAGGTCGACGCCCGCTCGGGCAGCGTGAAGTCGAAGACGAGCGCGCCGACCACCATCGGGGCCACTCCACGCCCGAGCAGCTGATACGCGCTCCGCCCCGCGTTGGCCGCGAACCACCAGGCCTGCAGATCGGCCGGCCGGTACAGGTCGACGGCGATGTCGCCCGTCCTGATCCGTTCGATCAGCTCGTCCTCGAACCCGCCGCCCATCAGCCCGCAGACGGTGATCAGCCCCTGGCCGATCCACACATAGGCGAGCGCGTCGGCCATGTCGTACCCGCCGAGCTGCGGTCGCTCGTCCCACAGGGCGATATAGGTGTACGACAGGATGAACCCGAAGACGCTGTTGGTGAACACCCCCGCCGCCGTGGCCATCCGGTACGTGGCATGGCGCCGGAAACCACCCGCGGCCACCGTCGCGTACAGCAGCCGCATCCCGCTTCCTCCCGTGCCGTCTCCTCCGTGCCCCGACGGCACCAAAGCGCACGACCCTAGTACCCCGCGTGCCGCCAACGCGAGTGCTTTTCGAGTCGTATTACTCGGGTTCTGTCCCGGTGCGTGCAGTATGGGGGATCCATCCGCCTTCATCCGGTACGGGAGCTCCACCATGAGCGACGACCAGCCACATCGGCCCGGCTGGGCGCCCAGGGACCCCACCGTCCCCACCCCGCCCCCCAAGCGCCCACGCCGTTCCCTCCCCCGACGCATCCTGCGGGCGCTCCTGGGCACCTTCCTCCTCACCACACTGCTGCTCCTCGGCGGCCTCGTCGCCGGCTACCTGCTCGTGGACATCCCGCCCGCCAACTCCGCCGCGATCGCGCAGTCCAACGTGTACCTCTACAAGGACGGCACCCAGATCGCCCGCGACGGCGAGGTCAACCGCGAGAACGTACGGCTCATGCACGTCCCGGCGACCGTCCGGCACGCCGTACTCGCCGCGGAGGACCGCGACTTCTACACCGACCGGGCCGTCGTCGACCCCAAGGCCATGGTCCGCGCCGCCTGGAACACCCTCACCGGCAAGGGAAGGCAGTCCGGCTCCACCATCACCCAGCAGTACGTCAAGAACTACTACCTGGGCCAGGAGCAGACCGTCACCCGCAAGGTGAAGGAGTTCTTCATCGCCATCAAGCTCAACCGCGAGAAGAGCAAGGACGAGATCTTCGAGGGCTATCTGAACACCAGTTACTTCGGCCGCAACGCGTACGGCATCCAGGCCGCCGCCCGCGCCTACTACGGCAAGGACGCCGGGCACCTCGACACCGCCGAGGGCGCGTACCTCGCCTCGCTGCTCAAGGCGCCCAGCGCCTACGACCTCACCACCCACCCCGAGAACCGGACCAAGGCGCTCGGCCGTTGGAGCTACGTCCTGGACGGCATGGTCAAGGAGAAGTGGCTCTCCCCCGCCGAACGGACGGACACCGCCTTCCCGTCCCCGCAGACCGCCCGCCCCGCCACCGGCCTCTCCGGGCAGCGCGGCTACCTCGTCCAGGCGGTCGAGGAGTACCTGACCGGCAACGACATCGTCGACGAGAAGACCCTGGCCGGCGGCGGCTTCCGGATCACCACGACCCTGGAGAAGGAGAAGCAGGACGCCTTCGTCACGGCCGTCGAGGACCAGGTCATGTCGAAGCTCGACCCGGCGCAGAACCCCACCGACCGCTTCGTCCGCGTCGGAGGCGCCGCGATCGACCCGGCGACCGGGCGGGTCCTCGCCCTGTACGGCGGCATCGACTACACCAGGCAGTACGTCAACAACGCCACGCGCCGCGACTACCAGGTCGGATCCACCTTCAAGCCCTTCGTCCTCACCGCGGCGCTCCAGCACGGATCGCTCACCCAGCAGGGCGAGCGGATCACCCCGAACACGTACTACGACGGGACCGACAAGCGCCCCGTCCAGGGCTGGGACGGCGACTACTACGCCCCGGGCAACGAGGACGCCGAGTCGTTCGGCGACATCACCGTACGATCCGCCACCGACAGCTCGGTCAACGCCGTGTACGCGCAGATGGCGGTGGACGTCGGGCCCTCGCGGGTGAGGGAGACGGCCGTCGCCCTCGGCGTACCGAAGAGCACCCCCGACCTCAAGGCCTCCCCCTCCATCGCCCTGGGCCCCGCCACCGCGAGCGTCCTCGACATGGCGGAGGCGTACGCCACGCTCGCCAACCACGGCCGGCACGGCACGTACAGCCTCGTCGAACGGGTCACCAAGGACGGCCAGGATCTGGAGCTGCCGGCCACCGGGAGCCGGCAGGCGGTGAGCCGGGAGGCCGCGGACACGACGACCTCGGTGCTGCGGAGCGTGGTCGAGTTCGGTTCGGGAACGGCGGCCCTGGCCGCGGGCCGGCCTGCGGCGGGCAAGACGGGCACGGCGGAGGACGACAAGGCCGCCTGGTTCGCGGGCTACACCCCGGACCTGGCGACGGTGGTCACGATGATGGGCCAGGACCCGGAGACGGGCGAACAGAAGTCGCTGTACGGGGCGCTCGGGCTGCCCCGGATCAACGGGGGCGGTCCGCCCGCGGCGATCTGGGGCCAGTTCACACGGGACGCGCTGGCGGGGACGGAGCCTCGGGAGTTCGAGCTCGAACTCGGGGAGGGCGCGGAGGAGTCGTGGGACCCGATGGAACCGCTGCGGCCGGACGGATCGGACGCGTCGGAGGAGTGGGAGGAGTCCGAGGAGGGGACGGAGGGGCCGCAGCAGACGCAGGAGCACCCGCGGACACCCCCGGTATCACTGACGCCCCTCACGCCCCAGGCACCTCAGACAGCTCACACACCTCAGCGGCCCGCTCGCCCCGAGCCCCGGCCGGAGCCGGAGCGCCCGGGAACACCGGAAGGGACGGACGGCGGCGGCGATACGGAGACGGAAGCAGACCGGGGCGGGGACGGAACACCTCCCCTCACCGCTCCCGCGTCGGCCCCCGAGGCGGCTCCCGCACCGCCGCCGCTGTCGCCACGGGCCTCGCCGAACTGATGGCGTCGCCGGGCTGATGGCGTCGCCGGGCTGGGGCTGGTGGCCTCGGCGAACCGCTGGCGTCGCCGAGGCAGTGGCCTAGCCGGGCCAGTGGCCTCGCCGGGCTAGTGGCCCGAGGTCGCCTTCAGACCCACCACCGCGACCAGGAGCAGACAGACGAAGAAGATCCGGGCGGCGGTCGCCGGCTCACCGAGCACCACCATGCCGAGCACCGCCGCACCGGCCGCGCCGATGCCGACCCAGACGCCGTACGCCGTACCGATGGGAAGCGTCTTGGCGGCCTGCGACAGCAGCAGCATGGAGGCGACGATCCCGGCGCCCGTGAAGACACTGGGCCAGAGGCGGGTGAAGCCGTCGGTGTACTTCATACCGATCGACCAGCCGACCTCGAGCAGACCGGCGACGATGAGAAGAACCCAGGCCATGACGACGAACACCTCCGCGAGACGGAACAACAGGGGTGCGTCGTCTTTGCGTACTGCGGTGCAGTGGGCCCGGTACGGCGCGTCTCGTCGGGTGGCTCCAGAGTAGCAAAATACATACGAAAGGCCTGGTGACACCGGTCACCAGGCCTTCGATTCGGAACGTTCGGCGGAGCCGTTCTACAGATACAGCCCGGTGGTGTCCGTGGACCCCTCGAACCGGTCCGCGGCCACGGCGTGGAGATCGCGCTCCCGCATCAGGACGTACGCGACGCCCCGCACCTCGACCTCGGCGCGGTCCTCGGGGTCGTACAGCACGCGGTCGCCGGTCTCGACCGTACGGACGTTCTGGCCGACCGCGACGACCTCCGCCCAGGCCAGCCTGCGGCCGACGGCGGCGGTGGCCGGGATGAGGATGCCGCCGCCCGAGCGCCGCTCCCCCTCGGGGGAGTCGGTCCGGACCAGCACACGGTCGTGGAGCATCCGGATGGGCAGCTTGTCGTGGGTGTTGTCGCTCACGACTCGAACCTACCTGTCCGGGCGTGTCGGCCGTACTCGGGAGCGGTCATCCCTTGTGCTTGCGCGTGGAGACCGCGAGCAGCCCGACGAGGGCCACGGCGACCAGCGCCACCGGAACCACCCGCTCCAGGCGCGGCGTGCCGTCGTCGTGGGTGAACCGGGCCTTCACGTCGGAGAAGGTCCTGTTGACGGCGACGGCCGCGCGTCCGACGGTGTGGTCGACCGTGGAGACGACCTTCGCCTTCGCGTCGCCGACGATCGTCTTCGGGTGCATCCGAATGCCGATCTCGTCGAGAGTGACGGCGAGCTGCTCGCGCCGGCGGACGATGTCCGCCTCGATCTGCGCAGGGGTCCTGGCCTCCGACACCGCGCTGCCTCCGTAGTCGTAATCGGTCGTTGACGGACAGTCTCTCAGTTTCTCCGTCCGTGGTCTGTCTCAGGCCCCCATTAGGCTCGGTCGTGTACGCCCAGACATCCCGAGGAGAGCCATGAGCGAGCGACTTCAGCCCGGCGACACCGCCCCCGCCTTCACCCTTCCCGACGCCGACGGCAACGAGATCTCGCTCGCTGACCACAAGGGCCGCAAGGTCATCGTCTACTTCTACCCGGCGGCGCTGACGCCGGGCTGCACCAAGCAGGCCTGCGACTTCACGGACAACCTGGAGCTGCTGGCGGGCGCGGGCTACGACGTCATCGGCGTGTCGCCGGACAAGCCGGAGAAGCTGGCGAAGTTCCGCGAGCAGGAGCACCTGAAGGTGACGCTGGTGGGCGACCCGTCGAAGGAGACCCTGGAGGCGTACGGCGCGTTCGGCGAGAAGAAGCTGTACGGCAAGACGGTGACGGGCGTGATCCGCTCGACGGTGATCGTCGACGAGGACGGCAAGGTCGAGCGCGCCCTGTACAACGTGAAGGCGACGGGCCATGTAGCCAAGATCATCAAGGACCTGGGTATCTGAACCGGGCTCTCGCGTCGACGGGTCGCACCGCTTTCGAAAAGCGGTGCGACCCGTTCCGCATTTCGGACGAATGAGGACGTGACTGTCCGATATTCGGCTCGTTACTCCGTGCGAGACCACGAACGCGTGGTCGGGGCGGAGGGGTGGCGGGATGCTGGAGAGTCCATACACGAGGGAACGGCTGGCGGAGGCGGCGAGTACGTCGCGGACGCTGTCGGAGGCACTGAGGAAGCTGGGGGCGGATCCGAGGAGCGGGACGCGGCGGTATGTGCGCGACCGGATGCGGAGGCTGGGGGTGGACACGTCGCACTTCGAGCGGGAGGGGGCGAAGTGGACGCGGGAGGTGCTTGAGCCTGTGGTGGCGACCTCGGCGAGCGTGTGCGAGGTCCTGCGGCGCCTGGGGGTCGAGGTGGTCGGCGGCCAGCACACGCACATCAGCCGACGGATCCGGGCGCTGGGGATCGACACCTCGCACTTCACCCCGCAGGTACGCACAGAGGCCATGAAAGACAACCGCCGGCGTCGTACACCCGAGGAGATTCTCGTGGACGGCACCGCGACACAGACCACGCGCAAGCCCAACGAACGACTGAAGCGGGCCATGTCCGAGGTCGGAGTCAGCGAGCGCTGCGCGCTCTGCGGGATCGAGGCGACTTGGCTGGGATATCCGCTCCCGCTTGAGGTGGACCACATCGACGGCAACTGGCGCAACAACCAGATCGAGAACCTGCGGTTCCTCTGCCCCAACTGCCACTCGACGACGGACACGTACCGCGGGCGCGGGAAGGGTCGCCGCTCATGAGCGCGGGAGTCCGCTACACACGGGAGCGACTGATCGAGGCCGCCGCGAAGTGCCGGGACATCGAGGAGGTCATCGCCTTCTTCGGTACACGACCATACGGACGCCTGCGCCGCTATCTCTGGTGCCGCTTCGAGCACTACGGCATCGACGTCTCGCATCTCCACCGACGTGGCTACCGCAGGGGAGGCCCCCGCCCGACGACCGCAGAGCTCGCCGAAGCCGTGGCTTGCTCCGTTTCCCTGGCGGAGACCCTCCGGCACCTGGGCAGGCCGGAAAACTCGAGCCAGAAAGCGTCCTTGAAGCAGTGGATCGTCGAGGATCATCTACCGACTGCGCACTTCCTGGGGCAGGGCCATCAGCGAGCCAAGCCCGGCACGAATCCACCGAAGAAGGCCGTGGATCTGCTGGTGAAGCACAACGGCATGCGCCGAACCAAGACCAGACATCTGCGCCGAGCCCTCTCCGAGATCGGCGTGCCAGAGCAGTGCGCAAGGTGCGGCACCGGACCCGTGTGGCTCGGAAAGCCCATGACCTTGGAGGTCGACCACATCAACGGCGACTGGAGCGACGACCGCGCCGAGAACCTCCGACTGCTATGCCCCAACTGCCATGCGATCACCAGCACCTGGTGCCGCGGGGGACGTCGACGCACCTCTCAATCGAGCGGATGATGACCGCTACCATGGCCGTGTACGCGGCCGTGTTGTAACTGGCAGCCAAGCGGCGCTTAGAACGCCGTGGGAGAAATCCCGTGTGGGTTCGAGTCCCACCGGCCGCACGCATACAGAGTGGCCGCCCAATACTGGGCGGCCACTCTCGTCTCAGCCCAGCAGCTCCCGCACCACCGGTACCAGCGCCCTGAACGCCTTCCCCCGGTGGCTGATCGCGTTCTTCTGCTCCGGGGAGAGTTCCGCGCACGTCACCTCGTAGCCCTCCGGCTGGAGGATCGGGTCGTAGCCGAAGCCGTTCGTGCCCACCGGGGTGTGGCGGAGGGTGCCCGGCATGCGGCCCTCCACCACGCGCTCGCGGCCGTCCGGGAGGGCGAGCGCCGCCGCGCAGGCGAAGTGGGCGCCTCGGTGGGTGTCGTCGATGTCTCCGAGTTGGGCCAGGAGCAGGTCCAGGTTCGCGCGGTCGTTGCCGTGGGTGCCGGACCAGCGGGCCGAGAAGATGCCGGGGGCGCCGTTCAGGACGTCGACACAGAGGCCGGAGTCGTCGGCGACGGCCGGCAGGCCGGTGGCCTGGGCCAAGGCGTGTGCCTTGAGGAGGGCGTTCTCGGCGAAGGTGACGCCGGTTTCCTTGACGTCGGGGATCTCCGGGTACGCGTCCGCGCCGACGAGCTCGTGGGTGAGGCCTGCGTCGGCGAGGATCGCGTGGAGTTCGGTGATCTTTCCGGCGTTGCGGGTGGCGAGGATCAGTCGGGTCATGGTCCCGATTATCCCGGGGTGCAGACCTTGCCGATCTCGGCGGCGGCGTCGGTGACCGGCTTGATGTCCGGGGTGGTGTCGCCGTTGTTGACAGCGGTCTTCACGGATTCGACGCCCTTGGTGAGGTCGTCGACGGCCTTGGAGAGGTCGGCGTTGTCCGTCGTGTCCTTGAGCTTGCCGAGTTCGGTGGAGATCTCGTTCAGGGACTCGTTGAGCTGCGTCGGGTCGTTGGAGGCGTTGGATGCCGCCTGCGAGAGCTTGTCGACGCTGGTGGCTATCGCGTCGGCGGTCGCGACACAGTCCATCGCCTTGTCGAGTGCTCCGCAGCCGACGAGGGTGGTGGTGAGTACGGCTGCCGAGGCCACGGTGAGTGCGAGACGGCGCTTCAAGACGGTTCCTCCCCAGGGGATATGGATGTACGGGCGTACGGCGCTTCGGCCGTACGCCCGTGTTCATGGAGACGCCGTGGCGCCTCAGAGAGTTCCTTCGAGCGCCTTGCGCTGGATCTCGGCGAGGTCTGCGCAGCCGCCGGAGGCGAGGTCGAGGAGGGCGTTGAGCTCCTTGCGGTCGAAGGGCTCGGCCTCGGCGGTGCCCTGGACCTCGACGAAGCGGCCGTCGCCGGTGCAGACGACGTTCATGTCGGTCTCGGCGCGTACGTCCTCCTCGTAGCAGAGGTCGAGGAGGGGGGTGCCGTCGACGATGCCGACGGAGACGGCGGCGACGGTGCCGGTGAGGGGCTTGCGGCCGGCCTTGACGAGCTTCTTGCCCTGGGCCCAGGCGACGGCGTCGGCGAGGGCGACGTAGGCGCCGGTGATGGCGGCGGTGCGGGTGCCGCCGTCGGCCTGGAGGACGTCACAGTCGAGGACGATGGTGTTCTCGCCGAGCGCCTTGTAGTCGATGACGGCGCGCAGGGAGCGGCCGATGAGGCGGGAGATCTCGTGCGTACGGCCGCCGATCTTGCCGCGGACGGATTCGCGGTCGCCGCGGGTGTTGGTGGCGCGCGGCAGCATCGAGTACTCGCCGGTGACCCAGCCCTCGCCGCTGCCCTTGCGCCAGCGCGGGACGCCTTCGGTGACGGAGGCGGTGCAGAAGACCTTGGTGTCGCCGAAGGAGATGAGGACGGAGCCCTCGGCGTGCTTGCTCCAACCGCGTTCGATGGTGACGGGGCGGAGCTGTTCGGGGGTACGGCCGTCGATACGAGACATGGCACGAGCGTAGCCGTACATGACGAGGGGCCCGTTCCCCTGCCGGAACGGGCCCCTCGGCCGATGGGGCTGGTTACATCATGTCTTCGATGTCGGCGGCGATGGGGTCGGCGTCGGTGCCGATGACGACCTGGATCGCGGTGCCCATCTTGACGACGCCGTGGGCGCCTGCGGCCTTGAGGGCGGCCTCGTCGACCTTGGAGGGGTCCACGACCTCGGTGCGGAGGCGGGTGATGCAGCCCTCGACCTCTTCGATGTTGTCGATGCCGCCGAGCCCGGCGACGATCTTCTCAGCCTTGCTGGCCATGTTCTCTCCCTGTCCGTTCCGTCTTAAGAAACGTGAGTCTCGGCGCACCGACGGTCCGCTTTGTCACGGTAACCCACGGTTGGCCCAACTTCGCGAGCGGGCGCCCTCGTTCTGTCGAATGATGACGATCACCGGCAACCTGCCCTCAGCGGGCTCCGGGAGCCTATCGCAACTGGTCTACACCAGTGTGCAACGCGAGTCGGGCCCGGCTTGTTCCGGGTCAGGGAGGACGCCGATGAGCACGGAAAGCGCCGCCGCCCCGCCGCAGAAGTCGAGGTGGGGCGGACTCTTCCAGGGCCTTCAGAAGATGGGCCGCAGCCTCCAGCTGCCCATCGCCGTGCTCCCGGCGGCCGGCATCATCACCCGGCTCGGGCAGCCGGACGTCTTCGGAGCGGACGGACTCGGCTGGGACAACGTCGCGAAGGTGATGGCGGGCGCCGGCGGCGCGCTGCTCGACGGCAGCCTCGGCCTGCCTCTGCTGTTCTGCATCGGTGTCGCGATCGGCATGGCGAAGAAGGCTGACGGCTCGACGGCGCTCGCGGCGGTGGTCGGCTTCCTCGTGTACTACACGGTGCTCCGTCAGTTCCCGAAGGGCTGCCCCGAGGACACGAAGGACATCAGCGGAGGCTGCCTCGGGCCCGACGACACCTTCGCCGGCTACACGTACGAGAACCCGGGCGTCTTCGGCGGCATCGTCATGGGCCTGCTGGCGGCCTGGTTCTGGCAGCGCTACCACCGGAAGAAGCTCGTCGACTGGCTGGGCTTCTTCAACGGCCGCCGCCTCGTGCCGATCATCATGACGTTCGTGGGGATCGCCTTCGCCGCGCTCTGCCTGTGGATCTGGCCGCCGATCGGTGACGGCCTGGAGAACTTCAGCGACTGGCTGGTCGGGCTCGGCGCGTGGGGCTCGGGCATCTTCGGTGTCGCGAACCGGGCCCTGCTGGTCATCGGCCTGCACCAGTTCCTGAACGTGCCCATCTGGTTCCAGTTCGGGACGTACGAGAAGCCGGACGGGACGACGGTCCATGGCGACATCCCCATGTTCCTCGCGGGCGACCCGGACGCCGGCCAGTTCCTGACGGGCTTCTTCCCGATCATGATGTTCGCCCTCCCGGCGGCCGCGCTGGCGATCACCCACTGCGCGAAGCCGCACCGGCGCAAGGAGGTGGGCGGCATGATGCTGTCGGTCGCGCTGACCTCGTTCGTCACCGGCATCACGGAGCCGATCGAGTACTCGTTCCTCTTCATCGCCCCCGCGCTCTACGCGATCCACGCCGTGCTCACGGGTGTGTCGATGACGGTGACCTGGGCGCTCGGGGTGAAGGACGGCTTCAGCTTCTCGGCGGGTCTGATCGACTACGTCATCAACTGGAACCTCGCGACGAAGCCGTGGCTGATCATTCCGATCGGCCTGGGCTTCGCGCTCGTCTACTACGTGATCTTCCGGTTCGCGATCACCAGGTTCGATCTCCCGACGCCGGGGCGGGAGCCGGACGAGCTGGGCGAGGAGATGGATCGGGACGTCACGAAGGCGTAGCCGAATCGGGGCCTTTCGGCCCGGCGCGTGGAGCCCCTCAGGGCCCTCGGACCTCGTGGTCCGGGGGCCTTTCGTCGTTCACTCCCCGCTATGGCGCGGCCACACAGAATTCGCAGGTTCCTTATCTAAGTCTCACGTGCTAAAACAGGTCTACACCACTCATTGGTGTAGACCACGCGGTCCAGACCACCGCGTTCCACGAGACGTCGCCGTCCCCCCGTAACACCAGTCCCCTGGCGGCGCCTTGCCTACTGGAGGAAGTTGTGTCTACGGCCAGTGCCGCCCCCGCGGCCGAGAAGAAGAAGGGCTCCGGCCCGATGGCTGTCATGCAGCGCATCGGTCGCAGCCTCATGCTGCCGGTCGCGGTACTGCCCGCCGCCGCGCTCCTGGTGCGGTTCGGCCAGCCCGACATGCTCGGCAAGGAGTCGTTCCCGGACTTCATCAACAAGCTCGCCGGCTACATGGCGGCCGGTGGCGGGGCCATCCTCGACAACATGGCCCTGCTGTTCGCCGTGGGTATCGCGATCGGCTTCGCCAAGAAGTCGGACGGCTCCACCGCGCTCGCGGCGGTGACCGGCTACCTGGTCTTCCAGAAGGTGCTCGCGACCTTCACCGACAAGAACCTGCCGCAGGTCGCCTCCGTCGCCGACGGCAAGATCGTCATGAGCGACGCCCCGGTCAACGCCGGTGTCCTCGGCGGTGTCGTGATGGGCATCGTCGTCGCCCTGCTGTACCAGAAGTTCTACCGGACCAAGCTGCCCGACTGGGCCGGCTTCTTCGGCGGCCGCCGCCTGGTCCCGATCCTCTCCGCCTTCGCCGGCCTGGTCGTCGGCATCGTCTTCGGTGTGATCTGGCCGGTCCTCGGCACGGGCCTGCACAACCTCAGTGAGTGGCTCGTCGGCTCCGGTGCCGTCGGCGCGGGCATCTTCGGTGTCGCCAACCGTGCGCTGATCCCGATCGGCATGCACCACCTGCTGAACTCCTTCCCCTGGTTCCAGGCCGGTGAGTTCGAGGGCAAGCACGGTGACATCGCCCGCTTCCTCGCCGGCGACCCGTCCGCCGGACAGTTCATGACCGGCTTCTTCCCGATCATGATGTTCGCCCTCCCGGCGGCCTGCCTCGCGATCGTCCACTGCGCCCGCCCCGAGCGCCGCAAGGTCGTCGGCGGCATGATGTTCTCCCTCGCGCTCACCTCCTTCGTCACCGGAGTGACCGAGCCGATCGAGTTCACCTTCATGTTCATCGCCCCGGTGCTGTACGCGATCCACGCGGTCCTGACCGGTGTCTCGATGGCCCTGACCTGGGCGCTCGGGATGAAGGACGGCTTCGGCTTCTCCGCCGGCGCGGTCGACTTCCTGCTGAACCTCGGCATCGCGAGCAACCCGTGGGGCCTGGCCCTGGTCGGCCTCTGCTTCGCGGCGGTCTACTACGTGATCTTCCGGTTCGCGATCACCAAGTTCAACCTTCCGACGCCGGGCCGCGAGTCCGACGAGGAGCTCGCCGAGCTGCTGAAGGCCGAGGCGAAGTAAGCCCCCGAGCCCGTACGCGGTACACGGAAGGGCCCCGGAACCGAGAGGTTCCGGGGCCCTTCCCGTATGCCTCAGACCTCGTACACCGCGCCCGCGTAGGCCAGCTCCGACGGCCCGTCGTACACCGCCCGCGCGTCCTCCAGGTTCTGGGCGCCGTCCGTCCACGGCGGGATGTGGGTCAGCACCAGCCGGCCCACCGAGGAGCGGGCCGCCTCCGCGCCCGCCTCCCGGCCGTTGAGGTGGAGCGCCGGGATGTCCTCCTTGCCATGGGTGAAGGACGCCTCGCACAGGAACAGATCCGTGCCGTCCGCCAGTTCGTGCAGCGCCTCGCAGACGCCCGTGTCACCCGAGTACGTGAGCGAGCGGCCGCCGTGCTCGATGCGGATGGCGTACGCCTCCACCGGGTGGCACACCTTCTCCGTACGCACCGAGAACGGGCCGATCTCGAAGGAGCCGGACTTCAGGGTCCGGAAGTCGAAGACCTCGCTCATCGACTTGTCCGAGGGCGTGTCCGCGTAGGCCGTGGTCAGGCGCTGTTCGGCGCCCTCCGGGGCGAAGACCGGGATCGCCTCGCAGCGGCCGCCCTCGTGGCGGTAGTAGCGGGCGACGAAGTACCCGCACATGTCGATGCAGTGATCGGCGTGGAGGTGGCTGAGGAAGATGGCGTCGAGGTCGTACAGACCGATGTGGCGCTGCAGCTCGCCGAGGGCGCCGTTGCCCATGTCGAGGAGCAGCCGGAAGCCGTCGGCCTCTACGAGGTAGCTCGAGCAGGCCGAATCCGCGGACGGGAAGGACCCGGAGCAGCCGACGACGGTGAGCTTCATGGAGCGTGAACCTCCGAGGGCGGAGAGCGGCGGGGGAGGTCGTGCGATGCGTCGAGCGTAAGGCGCGTCAGGGCTCGTCGCTCCTCCGCGGCGTCCCGTTGTGGGCGAACTCACGGGCTCTGTCACCGGTTCGGATGGACCTGGGGCGGGAGGGCGCGGGGTACGGGTCGCCGGTAACGTCTTGGGGTATGGACACGTCCTGGTGGCCGGCGCTCGTCGCGGTCGTGGTGATCGCGCTGGTCGTGGCGGTGGCGGACGGCCTGAAGCGCTCGAGCCGGCGGCCCGGTGGGCGGACGCGGCCTCCTGCGCGCCCCTCGGCCCGGCCGCGCGCCCCTGGGGAGGCACCCGCTCGGGTGCCGCGGGCGGGCGAGATCTGGTGGGCGGACGTGCCGTACGAGGACGGGCCGACATCGGAAGGTGCCGCGCGAAGCGCGTCGGGCAGGGCGGTGGCGGGAGACGGGCGGGCGAAGGACCGTCCCTGTCTGGTGCTCGCGCTGCGGGGGGATTCCGCGCTGGTCGCCAAGATCACCAGCAAGTACCACGACGAGCGGCCCGGGGTGATCGCGCTGCCGCCGGGGTCGGTGGGGGACGCGCGGGGGCGGCCCAGTTTTCTGGAGACGGACGAGCTGCGGGAGGTCCCGGTGTGGGAGTTCCGCCGCAGAGTGGGAACGGCGGACCCGGTCGTCTGGGACCAGGTCCGCCATTTGGCGTCGTGAGCGGGCGGTAGGGGCTACGCCCAGAGCTGGCCCTGGACCGTCTCGATCGCCTCTTCGGTGGTCGCCGCCGTGTAGAGCCCGGTCGAGAGGTACTTCCAGCCGCCGTCCGCGACGACGAAGGCGATGTCCGCGCTCTCGCCGGCCTTGACGGCCTTGTTGCCGACACCGATGGCCGCGTGCAGCGCCGCGCCCGTCGAGACGCCGGCGAAGATGCCCTCCTGCTGGAGGAGTTCCCGGGTGCGCGTCACCGCGTCGGCCGAGCCGACCGAGAAGCGGGTGGTGAGGACGGAGGCGTCGTACAGTTCGGGCACGAAGCCCTCGTCCAGGTTCCGCAGGCCGTAGACCAGGTCGTCGTAGCGCGGTTCGGCGGCGACGATCTTGACGTCGGGCTTGTGCTCGCGCAGGTAGCGGCCGACGCCCATGAGGGTGCCGGTGGTGCCGAGGCCCGCGACGAAGTGGGTGATGGAGGGCAGGTCGGCGAGGATCTCGGGGCCGGTCGTGGCGTAGTGGGCGCCCGCGTTGTCCGGGTTGCCGTACTGGTAGAGCATCACCCATGTGGGGTTCTCGGCAGCGATCTCCTTGGCGACCCGTACCGCGGTGTTCGACCCGCCCGCCGCGGGGGACGAGATGATCTCGGCGCCCCACATGGCGAGCAGCTGACGGCGCTCCTCGCTGGTGTTCTCCGGCATGACGCAGACGATGCGGTAGCCCTTGAGCTTGGCCGCCATCGCGAGCGAGATGCCGGTGTTGCCGCTGGTCGGTTCCAGGATGGTGCAGCCGGGAGTGAGCCGGCCGTCCTTCTCGGCCTGCTCGATCATGTGGAGCGCGGGGCGGTCCTTGACCGAGCCGGTGGGATTGCGGTCCTCCAGCTTGGCCCAGATGCGGACGTCGTCCGAGGGCGAGAGCCGGGGCAGCCGGACCAGAGGTGTGTTGCCGACCGCCGCCAGGGGGGAGTCGTAACGCATGTGGATCAGACCATGCCGCCGGCGACGGCCGGCAGGATCGTGACGTTGTCGCCGTCGGTCAGCTTGGTGTTGATGCCGTCCAGGAAGCGGACGTCCTCGTCGTTCAGGTAGACGTTGACGAAGCGGCGCAGCTCGCCGCCCTTGGCCTCGTCGACGATCCGGGCCTGGATGCCCGCGTGACGGGTCTCGAGGTCGGTGAAGAGCTCGGCGAGCGTCGCACCGCTGCCCTCGACGGCCTTGGCGCCGTCGGTGTAGGTACGGAGGATGGTCGGGATGCGGACCTCGATGGCCATGGCGTGGGCTCCTGTCGGAAGTGGCGTGAAAGGCGCGCGGCTCTGATGCCCCCGCGCGGGGGGTCGTGCTCCTGGGTGCGCTCGTGCGCCCCCGCTCACATCGCGCTGGCGAGGCGGCACAGGTCGACGTGCAACCGCGCCACGAGCAGCACGCTGCCCGGCGTCACTTCGCTCACGTCGTGGGAAACCATGCGGTCATCGTATCGATTCCCGGTCCGGGTTCCGGAATGTGATCTCACATGACGGACAGATCGCGCTCAACTGGCGGACCGGGGAGATAGAGGACGGTCGGGGTGCCGGTCCTGGGATGCGGGACGACCTCGGCTTCCACCCCGTACACGGCCGACAGCAACTCCGGAGTGAGGACCTCGGCGGGCGCGCCCTCGGCGACGATCCGGCCCCCGGCGAGGACGTAGAGCCGGTCGCAGTAGAGGGCGGCGAGGTTGAGGTCGTGGAGGGCGAGGAGGTTGGTGGTGCCCAGGTCGCGGACGAGGCGCAGGACCTCCAACTGGTAGCGGATGTCGAGGTGGTTGGTGGGCTCGTCCAGGACGAGGAGCGCCGGTTCCTGGACGAGGGCGCGGGCCACGAGGGCGCGCCGGCGTTCGCCGCCGGAGAGGGTGGGGTACGGGCGGTCGGCGAGCTCCGCGACGCCGACGCGGGCGAGGGCCGCGTCGGTGCGTGCGAGGTCGTCGCCGGTGTCGCCCTCCCAGAAGCGCTTGTGCGGGGAGCGGCCGAGGGCGACCAGCTCGCGGACGGTCAGCTCCCACTCGGCGTCGCCGTCCTGCGGGACGGTGGCGATCCGGCGTGCCCGCGCCTTGGCGCCCAGGCCGTGCACGTCGACGCCGTCGAGGAGGACACGGCCGGAGGTCGGGACGAGCGTGCCGTAGACGCAGCGCAGGAGGGTGGTCTTGCCGCTGCCGTTGGGGCCGACGAGTCCGACGGTCTCGCCGGCCCGGGCGGTGATGTCGACGCCGTGCAGACGTGTCCCGTACGAGAGTTCCCGCGTACGCAGCTCGGTCATACCGGGCTCCCTTCCGCGCGGCGGCGCATCAGCCAGAGGAAGAACGGGCCGCCGGTGAGGGCGGTGAGGACGCCGACGGGGATGTCCTGCGGCGCGGCGACGGTACGGGCGGCCAGGTCGGCCAGGACCAGCGCGGTCGCCCCGCCGAGCGCGGCGACGGGCAGCAGACGGCGGTGCGGCGCGCCGACGGCCATGCGGGCGGCGTGCGGGACCATCAGGCCGACGAAGCCGACGGCTCCGCTGACGGAGACCATGACGGCGGTGACGAGGGAGGCCAGGACGAAGACGGCGGCGCGGAAGCGGGCGGTGTCCAGGCCGAGGACGGTCGCGCCCTCCTCGCCGACGAGGAGCAGGTCGAGCGGGCGGGAGAGGGTCAGCAGGGCGGCGACACCGAGGGCGAGGACCGCGGCCGGCAGGGCGAGAGTGTCCCAGCGGGCGCTGCCGAGGCCGCCGAGGGTCCAGAACGCCGCCTCCTGGAAGTGTTCGGGGCGGCCCGCGAGGACCAGGATCAGGGTGGTCAGCGCGGAGAGGATGTACGAGACGGCGACGCCGGCGAGGACGAGCCGGGCGCCGGTCATCGTGGAGCCGCGGCGGGCCAGGGCGTAGACGAGGACGAGGGCGAGCAGGGCGCCGACGAAGGCGGCGGCCGGCATGGCGACGGTGGTCGTGGCCCCGCCGCCGATGCCGAGGACGAGCACGAGGACGGCGCCGGTGGACGCCCCGGAGGAGATCCCGAGCAGGAAGGGGTCGGCGAGGCGGTTGCGGACGAGGGCCTGCAGGACGGTGCCGACGACGGCGAGTCCGGCGCCGACGATCGCGCCGAGCAGGACGCGGGGCAGCCGGACGTCGAGGACGATCGTGCGGTACGGGGAGGGGGCGGCGCGGCCGGTGAGGCTCTCGGCGACGTCGCCGACGGGTATCCGTACCGACCCGAGGGCGAGGCCGGCGACGACGGAGAGCGCGAGGGCGGCGACGAGCCCGGCGACGACGAGCAGGTACCGTCCGGGGCCGCCGGCCCCGGACCGGCGGGACCGGGCGGCTGCCGATGTCGTGGCCTTCGCTGCGACGGCGGCGGAGGCAGGAGCGGTCGGGGCGGGGGCCGGGGCGGCCGAAGCCGAACCGGCTCCGGCCGAGCGGGGCCCCGGACCGGGCAGACCCGGACCGGCCGGGGCCGCGCCCTCCAGGCCCGCGCCCCCTTCCGCGCCCGCGCTCCGCTCCGCGCCCGCGTCCGGGAGCGGGGTCGCCGTCATCGCGCCGGGTGGAGCTGGGCCGCGAGCTTCTCGATCGCCGCCGGGACGCGGACGCCGAGGACCGCGTCCGAGAGGGGCATGACGGCGAAGCGCTTGTTCCTGATCGCCGGGACGTCCTTGAGGGCCGGGTCCTCCAGAAGCCGCTTCTTCTTCTGTTCGACGGTCGTGGAGCCGTAGTCGTAGATGACGATCACGTCCGGCTTGCGGGCGACGACCTGCTCCCAGGTCGCGTCGCCGAAGGCCTTGTCGAGGTCGGCGAAGACGTTGCGGCCGCCGGCGCGGGTGATCAACTCGTTGCCGATGCCCTTGCCTCCGGCGGTGAACGCCGTCTTGTCACCGCTGTCGTAGACGAAGACCGACACGGGGGCGAGACCCGCCAGCTTCTTCTCGGTCGCCGCGACGGTCTTCTTCGCCTCGGCCGTCCAGCGCGCGCCGCGGTCGGGGACGCCGAAGGTCCGGCCGACCTCGTCGACCTCCTGGTAGAGGTCGGTGAGGGAGGAGGCGCCCGAGGGGCAGTACTCCATGTTCAGGCGGGTGTTGACGCCCGCCGCCTTCAGGTCGTCCCGGCTGCGGCCGGCCTTGGCGTCGAAGGCGCTGGCGTAGCCGCCGTAGACGAAGTCGGGGTTCGCGGCGAGCAGCGCCTCCTTGGCGGGGTACTCCTTCGCGAGCACCGGCACCGTGTCGTACGCCTTCTTGTACGCGGGCAGGATCCGGTCGTCCAGATAGGCGGTGCCGGCGAGGGACTTCTCCAGGCCGAGGGCGAGCATGACCTCGGTGACGTGCTGGTTCATGGTGACGGCCCGCCGCGGCGGGGCCTGGTACGTCGTCTTCACACCGCAGTTGGAGACGGTGTACGGGAATCCCGGTGCGGCCTTCGCGGCCGGGTCCTGTTCCGAGGGGGCCGAGCAGCCGGCCAGCAGGGGCACGAGGGCGGCGGCGGGCAGCAGGGTACGGCGCCAGGTCATGGCGGAATGCCTCCTCCGGGGATTTCCACGTCCCCAGTCGGTGGTGAGAAGGCGGCAGGTCAGTTCCTGGCTTCCGGCGCCCGAGGGCGCCGGTCACAGTGGCGGGACCGTGCCGGATTCTCACCGGCTTCCTGGGCCCTGCCGCCCTGGTGTCGGGTCAGTCTCTCAGGCGTCGTACGCCTCGACGACCTTGACGTCCTCCTCGGTCACGACGCCTTCGACGATGGTGAACGAGCGGAACTGGAAGGGGCCGGAGCCGTCGCTGTCGGCGGTGGAGACCAGGACGTAGTGGGCGCCGGGCTCGTTCGCGTACGAGATGTCGGTGCGCGACGGGTACGCCTCGGTGGCCGTGTGCGAGTGGTAGATGATCACGGGCTCCTCGTCCCGGTCGTCCATCTCGCGGTACAGCTTCAGCAGGTCGGCGGAGTCGAACTCGTAGAACGTGGGCGAGCGCGCGGCGTTCAGCATCGGGATGAACCGCTCGGGGCGGCCTGCGCCGACCGGGCCCGCGACCACGCCGCAGGCCTCGTCGGGGTGGTCCGCGCGGGAGTGTTCCACGATCTGGTCGTACAGGGCCCGGGTGATGGTCAGCATGTCGGACAGGATAAGCAAAGGAGCCGCCCCGTACCGAGGAGTGGTACGGGGCGGCCCGAATGCTGGACAGACCTGCGTTATGAGCGCTTGGCGAACGCCGCGCCCTCGGGGTTGCGGGCCTTCAGGACCAGGTAGGCGACCGCGAGGATGAGGCCCCACAGCGGCGCGCAGTAGAGCGAGATCCGCGCGTCCTTGTCGATGCCCATCAGCACGATGACCATGCCGATGAAGGCGAGCGCGAAGAGGCTGCACCAGATGCCGCCCGGCGCCTTGAAGGACGACTGGGGCAGCTCGCCGCGGTCGGCCTTGAGGCGGAAGCGGACCTGGCAGACCAGGATCATGATCCAGGCCCACATGCCGGAGATCGTGGCGAAGGAGACGACGTAGTTGAAGGCGTCGCCGGGCCACTGGTAGTTGATCCAGACGCCGACCATCATCAGGCCGGCCGAGAACGAGGTGCCGACGAGCGGCAGACCGTTCTTGGTGAGCTTGGTGAAGAACTTCGGGCCCTGGCCGTTGAGCGCGAGGTCGCGCAGCATGCGGCCGGTGGAGTACATGCCCGAGTTGCAGGAGGAGAGCGCGGCGGTCAGGACGACGAAGTTCACGATCGCGGCGCCGACGCCGAGGCCCATCTTCTCGAAGGCCGCGACGAACGGGGAGACGCCCGGCTGGAAGTGGGTCCACGGGACGACCGAGAGGATCATGATCAGCGCGCCGACGTAGAAGACCGCGATGCGCCACGGGACGGTGTTGATGGCCTTGGGCAGGACGGTCTTCGGGTCCTTGGACTCGCCCGCGGTCACGCCGACCAGCTCGACGGCGAGGAAGGCGAACATGACCATCTGCAGGGTCATCAGGGTGGAGCCGATGCCCTTGGGGAAGAAGCCGCCCTCGGACCACAGCAGGGTCATCGAGGCCGTGTCACCGGCGTCGGAGAAGCCGATGGTGAGGATGCCGGCGCAGATCAGGATCATGCCGACGATCGCGGTGACCTTGACCATCGAGAACCAGAACTCGAGCTCGCCGAAGAGCTTGACGGAGATCAGGTTCGCGAGGAACAGGACGACCGTGAAGATCAGGGCGAAGACCCATTGCGGCTGATTGAGGATGCCGTCGGTGTTCTTGGTCCAGTACTGCATGTACTCGGACGCCGCGGTCACCTCGGTGATGCCGGTGACGACCCAGAAGAGCCAGTACGTCCAACCGGTCACGAAGCCCGCGAAGGGGCCGATGAACTCGCGTGCGTACTCCGAGAAGGAGCCGGACACGGGGCGGTACATGAGGAGCTCGCCGAGCGCCCGCATGATGAAGAAGATGACGAGGCCCGCGATGGCGTACGCGAGGATCAGGCTGGGGCCTGCCTTGGAGATGCCCTTGCCCGCGCCCAGGAAGAGGCCGGTGCCGATGGCGCCGCCGATCGCGATCATCTGGATCTGGCGGGCGCCGAGTGCCCGGTGATAACCCTCGCCGTCGGCGGAGTCCGCGGCCTCACTGCCGTCGTGCTGCTTGTCGACCTGCACTGAGGTCATGGTGGTGCGCCTTTCTCCATGCTGATCCGCGCCGACTGAGTCTGGCTGCGGATCAGGTCCTGATCCCCCCGGATATGGATGGAGTGCTACCGGCGGTCAGCCGGTCCAAGCGCCCCCGGGAACAGGGGTGGCGTCCCCGGGCGGTCGTGAAGATTTATCACGGGGGAAACACTGATCGGCGTGCGTCGAGGTGACGCACGCCACAGGGAGAACCGGACAAAAGTCACTCAAGAGGGCCAACGAGAAGACTTTGGTGACGTATTCGTTATCCGGATTTGAGCGTCCGCTGAGCGAACATCGCTCGAACGCGCGGCATCAGGCGCCGGACATCAGCGTCTCGACGAGCGACTCCTGGAGCGCGCCGAGCCAGAGGTACGCCATCACCATCGGCTTGCGCGGATCGGTGTCCGGCAGCCGGTAGAGCTCACCGCTCTCGTCCTCGTCGGTGACCTCGAGACGGGTGCCGATGGTCAGCCGGAGGTCGTTGAGGGCGCCGAGCCAGGACCGGGACTCGTCGGCGGTCAGCTTGAGGATCGCCCCGCCCTCGCCGGAGGAGGAGAGCGCGTCCAGGTTGCGGATGACCGCGAGGGCGTCCTCGCGCTTGCGCGCGCGCAGGTCTTTCTCGGTGTAGCGGCGGAAGTCCGCCGCCGCCGCGCGCAGCTCCTCGTCCTCGTCGCCGTACGCGTCGGGGAAGAGCCGCTTGAGCGCGGGATCGGACGGGGGCTCGCTCGGGCCCTCGGCGAAGAGCGCGGCCAGCGGGTCCTCGCCCTCCACCGGCTCGTCGCCCGGGCCGATCAGCTCCAGGAGCTGGACGGCGAGGGAGCGCAGGATGGAGATCTCGACCTCGTCGAGCGCGACGGCCGCGCCGCCGCCGGGCAGCGCCTCGAATTGCCCCGCCATCAGCCGCGGTCCTGGGTGAGGGTCGCCCACAGCCCGTAGCCGTGCATTGCCTGCACGTCCCGTTCCATCTCCTCGCGGGTGCCGCTGGAGACCACCGCGCGGCCCTTGTGGTGCACGTCGAGCATCAGCTTGTGCGCCTTGTCCTTGGAGTAACCGAAGTACGCCTGGAAGACGTAGGTCACATAGCTCATCAGGTTGACCGGATCGTTGTGGACGAGGGTCACCCAGGGGACGTCCGGCTCGACGACCGCGTGGGTCTCCTCGGCCGACTCCGTGCGTTCGATCTCAATAGGCGCGACGCTCACTTACCCCATGCTGCCACCTCGGAAGGGGGGTCGCACAAACGGGTCACCCCCTTGCCAGAGAAATCGTCAGTCTGACGATTTCTCGTGTAGCATCGCTGACATGAACGCTGCGGACCTTGGGCTCCCGGTGGACGTGCCGTCGACCGCGCTCTTCACCGACCAGTACGAGCTGACCATGCTGCAGGCCGCCCTCCAGGCCGGCACCGCCGACCGGCGCTCCGTCTTCGAGGTCTTCACCCGACGCCTGCCCGAGGGGCGGCGCTACGGCGTGGTGGCCGGTATCGGACGCGTCCTGGACGCCGTCGAGAACTTCCGCTTCGACCCGGGCGTCCTCGGCTTCCTGCGCGACCAGGGCATCGTCGACGAGCCGACGCTGAGGTGGCTGGCCGGCTACCGCTTCTCGGGCGACATCTGGGGCTACCCCGAGGGCGAGGTGTACTTCCCCGGCTCCCCGATCCTGCGGGTCGAGGGCTCCTTCGCCGAGTGCGTGCTCCTGGAGACCGTGATCCTCTCGATCCTCAACCACGACTCGGCCATCGCCGCGGCCGCCTCCCGGATGTCGGCCGCGGCCGACGGCCGGCGGCTGATCGAGATGGGCGCCCGGCGCACCCACGAGCTGGCCGCCGTCGCCTCCGCGCGGGCCGCGTACGTCGGCGGCTTCGACTCCACCTCGGACCTGGCGGCCGGCTTCCGCTACGGCATCCCGACCGTCGGCACCTCCGCGCACGCCTTCACCCTGCTGCACGACAGCGAGCGGGACGCCTTCCAGGCCCAGGTGGAGTCGCTGGGCCGCGGTACGACGCTGCTGGTCGACACCTACGACGTGGCCGAGGCCGTGCGCACCGCCGTCGAGGTGGCGGGCAAGGAGCTCGGGGCGGTCCGGATCGACTCCGGGGACCTGCTGCTCGTCGCGCACCGGGTGCGGGCGCAGCTCGACGAGCTGGGCGCGAAGGAAACCAAGATCGTGGTCACCTCGGACCTCGACGAGTACGCCATCGCCTCGCTGGCGGCGGCACCGGTGAACGCGTACGGCGTGGGAACGCAGCTGGTCACCGGCAGCGGCCACCCGACCTGCTCGATGGTCTACAAGCTGGTCGCCCGGGCCACGTCGGCCGACCCGAAGGCGCCGCTGATCCCGGTCGCCAAGAAGTCGGTCGGCGGCAAGGTCTCGATCGGCGGCCGCAAGTGGGCGGCGCGCCGGACGGACGCGGAAGGGGTCGCGGAGGCCGAGGTCCTCGGCACGGGTCCGGTCCCGCCGGAGCTCGCCGACCGCCAGCTGCTCGTCGAGCTGGTCAAGGGCGGCGACGTGGTGGCCCGCGAGCCGCTGGAGGCGGCGCGGACGCGGCACTTCGAGGCGCGGGCGGGGCTGCCGATGTCGGCGATCCAGCTGTCGCGGGGCGAGCCGGTACTGCCGACGGAGTACGTGTAACACCCTGCGACGCCCCCTCCCGCGCGAAGGGGGAAGTCTCTAGGCTCGACGTCATTCCTCTCCAGGCTCGACGTCATTCCCCCTTCCGTGCCCCTCCGTTCCCCCCACCGGCCCACCAAAGGACACCCGCCATGCACCGCGCATTGATCGTCGTGGACGTTCAGAACGACTTCTGCGAGGGCGGCAGCCTCGCGGTGGCGGGGGGAGCGGATGTCGCCGCCGCCATCACCGACCTGGTCGGGGAGACGGCGGGCGCCGCGTACCAGCACGTGGTGGCGACGCGTGACCACCATGTCGACCCGGGCGACCACTTCGCCCCGGCGGGCCAGGAGCCGGACTACGTCACCTCCTGGCCTGTGCACTGCGTCGCCGGCACGGAGGGCGTGGGCTTCCACCCGAACTTCGCGCCGGCGGTCGCCAGCGGGGCGATCGAGGCGGTCTTCGACAAGGGGGCGTACGAGGCGGCGTACAGCGGCTTCGAGGGGCGCGACGAGAACGGTCGCACGCTCGCGGAGTGGCTGCGAGAGCGGGATGTGCGCGAGGTCGACGTGGTGGGGATCGCGACGGACCACTGCGTGCGGGCGACGGCGTTGGACGCGGCGCGGGAGGGGTTCGCGGTCCAGGTTCTCCTCGACCTCACGGCGGGCGTGGCCAAGGAGACGACGGAGCGGGCCCTGGAGGAGCTGCGGGGCGCCGGGGTTCAGCTGACCGGGAAGCCCGTGGTCTGAGGGCTCCCGAGACGAACGACCAGGTCGGCGGGGTGCGGGTGCAGGTCCGCGAGGAGCGCACCCGGGTCGACGGGGTGCGGCTCGGCGGATATGCCCCTGCGGTCCGCCTCCGTGGCGGTACATGTACTCGCCACGGGTTCGCGCGGCAGCAGGCGGGCCGAGTGCCAGAGCTCTCCGGCCGTGGATCTCCACAGCAGGCCGTCCGGGTGGTGGAGGACCGCGGTGATCTCGTCCGGCGTCGGGGGTTCCGTGTTGCCGCGGAGGTAGACCGCTCGCAGGCCCAGGTTCCGCAGCCGGGTCAGGGCGCGGGCGCGGTTCGCGGCATGGACCAGGAAGCGGACCGTGACCCCGTCGCCGGCCGGGCTCGGCAGCCCGATCGCGACGACCACGCTGCCGCCTGGCAACTTGCAGAACCCTCCACCGGGCATCCCGAAACCACTCCCCCTGTGAGCTTGCTGTCAATAAGAACTCGGTCAGAGGCACCTAAACACGATCGGCCGCCGCCCGCTAGAGGGCGACGGCCGATCATGGTTTGACCTGCGAAGATGCAGATTACTTCTGGGACGGACCCACCTGGACGGTGATCGTCTGGCCGTCCTTCGGCTCCTTGACGACCGCGATCTTGGTGTTGGTGTCAGTTACCTGGACACCGGCGCGCTCGGTCTGGGTGTACCAGTACGTACCCCGCCGGTCGTCGAAGACCGGGACGCCGGGCTGCGACTTCACCCACGCCGGCTGGTCCGCCTTGTGCAGCCGGATCGCGTCGGTGCGGTAGGTGCCGAACGTCGAGTCGTACGCCTGGACGCGGTTGCGCATCAGGGTGCCGTCGGCGTTCTTCAGCGGCGTCGGGTGCGCGTCGATCGGAAGGATCAGACCCTGGCCGGGGTGGACGGCCGTGTTGTTGTCCTTCTGCGAGGTGTCCCACTGCCAGATCAGCAGACCGTTCTGGTACGGGTAGTGCTCGACCCAGCTGGCCTTGTCACCGGTGAACCCGAAGTTGTACGGGCCGACCTTGAGGGTCGCGTCGTACGAGACGTACTGGCGGTTCTCCGCGATGTAGTACTGCTCGTACTCCTTCGTGAAGCCCTTGGCGATCCGCGAGAAGCCCTTCGCCGTCCAGCCGTTGTCACCGTTCTCGGCGTTGTCCGAGAAGACGGTGGCGCCGTCCGCGGTCAGCGTGATGGCGTCGGCCGCGAAGCCCTTGCCGCCCGCGCCGCCGTCCGTCTGGTAGCGGAAGCGGAGGTCGAACTTCTTGCCCGCGTAGGCGTCCAGCGGGAAGACGAGCGGCTTGTACGCGCCGGAGACGTCGGTCAGCGCCGGGGCGCCGCTCGCGTCGCGCGGCAGCGGCTTGCCGTCCACCGTGCCGTCCAGGGCGGTCCAGTTGGCGCCGCCGTCCGTCGACACCTCGGTGTAGAGGTAGTCGTAGTCCAGCTCGATGTCGTACCAGCCCTTGAGCTCCAGGGTGGCCTTCGACTTGCCCGTGAGGTCGACGGAGCGGGTCAGGGTGTTCTTGAGGTCGTCACCCATGTCGCTCCACCACTGCGTGGCACCCTCGGCGGGCGCGACGACATCGGTGGTGACCTTCTTCTTCGGCAGCTCGACGACGAGCGCCTGCGGGTTCTTGGTGTTGTACTCGGCCACGCCCAGCTTGTGGGTGGACTTCGTACCGCGCTGCTCGTTGCTCACCTTGGTGTAGTTGAGCCAGCCGAGCTGCAGCTTGTCCCAGGAGTTCATGTCGCCGGGCAGGTCGCCGATGGACTCCTTGCCCCGGCCGAGCCAGGAACCGGAGGACATCAGGGACCAGAAGCCGGTCGAGTTCTCGGCGCCGGCCTTGCCCGAGGTGTCGTACAGGTCGGGCAGACCCAGGTCGTGACCGTACTCGTGGGCGAAGACGCCGAGGCCGCCGTTCTCGGGCTGCATCGTGTAGTCGCCGACCCAGATGCCGGTGTTGCCGACCTGCGTGCCGCCGGACTTGTTGTGCGACGGGCCGGTCTTGCCCGCGTCCGTGCCGTACGCGTACCAGCGGTGGGCCCACAGGGCGTCGGAGGCCTGGGCACCGCCGCCCGCGGACTCGTCCTCACCGGCGTGGACGATCTGGAAGTGGTCGATGTAGCCGTCGGCCTCGTTGAAGTTGCCGTCGGCGTCGAAGTCGTACCGGTCCCACTGGTCGTACTGCGCGATGTCGGCCTTGATCTGGGCGTCGGTACGGCCCTTGGCCTTCTGGTCCGCGGTCCACGCGGTGACACCGTCGCGGACGGCGTCCCAGACGTTGGCGCAGTTGCTGTTGCCGCAGTAGTTCGAGCCGTAACGGGCCTCGTTGTACTCGACCTTGACCCAGTCCGAGACGCCGCCCTCGACCGAGTACCGGCCCGAGGAGGTCTTCTCGTAGTAGGTCTTCAGGGACTGCTTCGGCTGGCCCTTCTTGTCCTTGCCGGTGCCGAAGTACAGGTCCTGGAAGTGCTGCTGGTTGTAGTCCTTCTGCCAGGCCGTGGAGTTGTCCTTCGCACGGTCCGGCTCGGCTATCTGGTTGTGCAGCGGGCCGGGCGTGCCGCCGAACTTCGGCTTCGGCTCGGTCGTGTCGTCGTCGGCGCGGTCGACCAGGGTGGTGTTGTCCACCTTGTCGCCGAACTCGACGAGGATCGTGAAGATCTTGTCGGTCTTCTCACGGCCCAGCTCGACGTACTTCTTGCTGTCGAGCTTCACGACCTGGGAGCCACCGCGGCGCTCGACCTTGGTCTCGCCGCTCAGCACCTGCTCCAGGGCAGCCTTGCGCTGCTGCTCCTGCTGCTTGCTGTACGGGCCTTCGAGGTCGTGGTCGACCGCCGTCTTGTCGACGCCTGCACCCGGGGCCGGGTCCTGACGCTCGATGCCGGCCGGTGCGCCCGGGCCCTTGTCGTCGGCCCATGCGGTGGCAAAAGTCGAGGCGCTGGCGGCGGTGGCCGCGAGCGCCACGACGACTGCGGACGCTCTGATCGCCCGTCGTCTGTTGGTCACTTGATGATTCCTCCCCGGCGCCCACGACCGCACGGACCGAGGGTGGGGTGTCCGCGGGCGGGGTCGCGCGTCACAAGTGACGACATTCGACCGGAGTTACGAGAGAAAAGACAGACCTTGACTTGAACAGGCCAACTGCACTATGCAGGAGTTGATTTCCGTTATCCGGACGGCCAGCAGGCGCATCCCGAGGGGTGGTTGGCGGTACCGATGACTCCATGCGCCCCCTGTGCACCCGTACCGTGGGTTAGGTCACGCTTACTACCCGTTTCGCTCGGGCATCCACCGTCGTAGAGTCGCTCGCGAGTGCGACCCGCCGATGCTTCGAGGGACGGTACCCGTCATGCCGCGTCCGAACGCCGCACAGCTCGCCTATGGTTCGGCCACCGTCGTCTTCTCGACCGTCGCCCTGCTACTGCTGTCCCGCACCACGACCGCGCTGGGGATCGTCGTGATCAGCGCCGCCGGACTGCTTCTCGGGCTGCTGGTCACGGTGACGATGCCCGTGCACCGCAAGGGCGCCCCGGCACCCGCGCCGTCCCTCCCCCGGAACGACGAGATCCGGGTACCGGCCGCGCCGGTGGGCGCGGGGGTCGATACCCGGATCGGTTCGTGAGGCTCGTCCGTCGCTACTGCGGCACGGACACCACCACGGTCTTGGCGGCCTTGTCGTGCAGGCCCTGCTTGTAGGGCTTGTCGACCAGGATCAGGATCAGCAGGAGCAGCGGCCACAGGCAGGCGCAGCAGATCAGCGCCGGCAGCCACAGCACGATGGCGCGGATCAGCGAGGCGTTCATCGGCGGTGTGGAGCCGTCGTTGAGCATCGCGACCCGCAGCTTGAACCACTTCTTGCCGAGGGTCTGACCGTTCTTCGCCACCATCACGGTGTCGTACCCGACGTACGCCACGATGGTGATGAGCTGGAAGACGAGACCGGTGCCGGTACTGGTCGCGGTGATGGTGTCACCGAAGTCGTCGCCGTCGGTCGCCCGGTCGTACACGTTGAACGGGATACCGATGATCGCGAGCGGAATGGCGACGATCAGCCAGTCGATGATCCTCGCGAGGATGCGCTTGCCGGAGTCGGCGAGCGGCGGCATCCCGGCGAGCGGGTCCGCACCGCCGTACGCACCACCGCCGCCGTAGGGCTGGGAGCCGTACGGCGGGGGCGGCGGGGGCGCGTTGTCGTACGGGGAGCCGGGCGGCGGGCCCCCCGGCGGGGGACCTCCGGGCGGCGGCCCCTCGGGCGGGGGGCCTCCCGGAGGAGGGCCTCCGGGCGGCGGTCTTTCGGGGGGAGGCGGCTGCCCCCCGCTCCCCGGGGGAGAGCCCGCCGACGGCGGCGTGGGCTCCTGCGGCTTCTTGAGGAACGGGTCGTCCTCGGGCGGCTGGCCGGGCGTCGGCTGGTCGTTGCTCATGGGGGCAGTGCATCCCGCGAGTCAGTGCCCCGCAAGGAATCGCCGCCCGTTCGAGCGACCGCCGTACGGGCCACCCCGGCGTGGCGGTGTCCGGCGGCTGCCCTCTAGCCCGCCACGAACGTGTGGGCCGCCTTGTCGTGCCAGCACTGGCGCCACGGCCGGTCGAAGAGGCACCACAGGACGTTCAGGACACCGAGGACCAGAAGCCCCAGGACGCTGTAGACGAGCCAGCGGCGCAGGGCCGCGCCGAACGTCGGCGGCTCGTGCGCCTCGATGTCCCGCACCTGGAGGCCGCAGAGCTTCTTGCCGAGCGTGCGACCCCACTTGGCGGTGGGCAGCGCCTCGTACAGCACGCCGATGACGAGCAGCGCGGCCAGCGCGATCCCGAAGTTGAGGGAGGTCGTGCCGTCCAGGAGCCAGACCTGGACCGTGGTGCCGGTCTGCTTGGCCGCCTCGATCTTGGCGTCGATGTGGTCGAGCGCCTGAGTGACGAAGGGGAAGGACGCCCCTCCGACGAGCGCGCCGAGGACCAGGGTGTCGACGAGGCGTGCGGCCAGGCGCTTGCCGAGACCGGCGGGGCGGGCGGCGGCCTGCGCCCGGGCGGCCTGCAGGAACGGGTCCTCGACGGGCGGCTTCCAGGGCAGGACGGGCGGCTCGGCCTCGGCCCGGGGGCTCGCCGCGGCGGGCGAGGGCTGCGCGAGCTGCTGCACCTGCTGCGGCCAGGAGGGGGCGCCGCCGCCGGGGCCGGTGGTGACGGGGGCAGGGGCGGGGGAGGCGGCGGACGCGGGCGTCGGGGCGGGGGCCGGTGCGGGCTGCGGCTGGCCGGGCACATGCGGAAGCGGGGCCTGCGGGGCCTGGGGGGCCCTGAGGCCCTGCGGGCCTTGCGGGCTCTGCGCCCCGGGGGCGTCCGGTGTCCCGTGCAGTCCCTGAGCCGCCTGCGCGCCCTGGGGCGCACGCACGGCCTGAGAGGCCTGTCCGCCCTTCGGCGCGAGGGCACGGATCGTCATCGTCCCGTCCCCCTGGGACTGCCGTACGCCGGGCAGCGCGCCGCCCGTCGGGTCGGCGGCCGGAGCCGGGGTGACGGGCATCCCGCCGAGCCGCGCCGGAGACGAGGTCGTCGGGCGCGCGGCGGGCGTGGGAGCGGGCTCGGGGTCAGGGGTCCGGGCGGCGGCCACACGGGGGTCCTGCGTCGCCGGCGTCGAGGCCGCGGGCTCCGCCTCCGGCGCGCCCCAGGAGACCCGCTGGTCGCGGTCGCCGCCGAAGCCGGTCTGCCGCGAGACGTCCGCCTGCCAGGCCGAGGCCGGCTCGGGCCGCGTCTCGGCGACCGGTTCCTCGTCCAGGAAGACGGGTCCCGTCTCCTCCACGGCGGGTACCGGGGTGGACGGAACCGCGGGGGCGGGCGAGGGGTTCGGGGCCAGGGCCGGCCCCGCGGGCATCACCCCTGCGGGGGCGGCCGGTGGTGCCTCGCCCTCCCTGGGCGCGGGACGGCTCGTCCCGGGCACCCAGGCGCCCCCGTTCCAGTACCGGATGTATCCGGGAATGGACGGGTCCGGGTAGTACCCGGCCTGCGGTACCTCCCCGCCGGCTCCAGGAGGAGTAGCCACTGCCCCGACTCCGTTCCGTGACAACGCTTCTACGACATCGGGCCCCGCGGGCCCAAGGAGGACAGTAACGAAGAACGGTGCCGCGGGAAGAACGTGGCCGTGAGAAACCCGCCTTCGAGCGACATACCCACGGATCCCGCCACTCACCGTCACGCTCGGGCCGACGATCCCGCCGGAACCTCGCGGAAATCTCCGCAAAAAACTTCTCCGAAGTCGCGTAATGGCCAGCCACGACCGCGCTCTCTTCCGGTGCGGGCCCACCCGGGGCCCCGGACCGGAGAGGACGTCACGCCATGCAGAACACCGAGAACACCGTGGTCGAGCGCGAACTGGAGCTGAAGCTGGTGCTCTCCCCCGAACGTTCCATCCCCGTGCCCGCCCGGCTCGCGTACCGCACCGACGACCCGTACGCCGTGCACATCACCTTCCATGTCGGCTCGGACCACCCGGTCAACTGGACGTTCGCCCGCGAACTCCTCGTCGAAGGTGTCTTCCGGCCGTGCGGCCACGGGGACGTCCGTATCTGGCCCACCAAGGTCGACGGGCGCAATGTCGTCCTGATGGCGCTCTCCTCCCCCGACGGCGACGCACTGCTCGAAGCACCCTCCGCGCAGGTGTCCGCGTGGCTGGAGCGAACCCTGCGCGCCGTTCCGCCGGGCACCGAGTCCGAGCGGCTCGGCATCGACGACGGGCTGGCCGAACTCCTGGCCACCACCTCGGTCGCGGACGACCTGTGGCTGCGCGACCCGTGGCCGTCGGACGAGTCCCAGGACGGTGAGGTGTGAGCGGGAGCGCCACGAGGTCGGAATCCGGGATCGCTTCGGGGGCGGGACACACGACCGCTTCAGGGGCGGGACACGTCACCGCTTCGGAGGCGGGACACGAGACCGCTACCGGGTCAGAACAGCTTTCCCGGGTTGAGGATCCCCAGCGGGTCGAAGGTCCGCTTGATGCCCTGCTGCATCTCCACGCCCACCGGCCCCAACTCCCGTGCCAGCCACTCCTTCTTCAGCACACCCACACCGTGCTCGCCGGTGATCGTGCCGCCCAGCTCCAGACCGAGCGCCATGATCTCGTCGAAGGACTCCCGCGCGCGCCGCGACTCGTCCTCGTCCCCCTGGTCGAAGCAGACGACGGGATGGGTGTTGCCGTCGCCCGCGTGCGCGCAGACGCCGATGGTCAGGTCGTACTTCTCCGCGATGGCGGAGGTGCCGTCGAGCATCGCGGCCAGCTTGGTGCGCGGTACGCACACGTCGTCGATCATCGTCGCGGACTTGATCGTCTCCAGGGCGGTCAGCGACAGCCGGCGCGCTTGGAGGAGGAGTTCGGACTCGGCGGCGTCCTCCGCCGGGACGATCTCGGTGGCCCCGGCGGCCGCGCACAGCTCTCCGACGGCGGCCAGATCGGCTGCCGGGTCCGGGGTGTCGAAGGCGCACAGCAGCAGGGCCTCGGTGGTGTTCGGGAGCCCCATGTTCGCCATCTTGTTGACGGCGCGGATGGTGGTGCCGTCCATCAGCTCGAGCAGCGAGGGCGTGTGGCCGCGCTCCATGATCGCGCAGACGGCTTCGCAGGCGGCGGCCGCGGAGGGGAACTCGGCGGCGAGCGCGAGCTGTACGGGCGGCTGCGGCCTGAGCGCGAGGGTCGCGCCGACAACGATGCCGAGACTGCCTTCCGAGCCGACGAAGAGCCGGGTCAGGTCGTATCCGGCGACGCCCTTGGCGGTGCGCCGGCCGGTCGACATCAGCCGCCCGTCGGCGAGGACGACGTCCAGGCCGAGGACGTACTCCGCCGTCACTCCGTACTTCACACAGCACAGGCCGCCGGACGCGGTGCCGATGTTCCCGCCGATCGTGCACATCTCCCAGCTGGAGGGATCCGGCGGGTAGTACAGCCCGTGCTCGTTCACGGCGCGGGACAGGACGGCGTTCACGACGCCCGGCTCGACGACGGCGATCCGGTCGACCGGGCTGATCTCCAGGATCCGGTCCATCTTGACGAGAGACAGCACGATGCAGCCCTCGGAGGCGTTCGCGGCGCCGGACAGACCGGTGCGCGCGCCCTGCGGGACGACCGGGACGCGCAGCGCGGTCGCGGTCCGCATGATGTGTTGGACCTGTTCGACGGTGCGCGGGAGCACGACGGCCGCGGGGGTGCCGGCCGTGCAGAAGCTCGCCATGTCGTTGGCGTAGGAAGCGGTGACGTCCGGGTCGGTGATCAGCGCCTCGGCGGGCAGGCCCGCGCGCAGTTCCGCGTGGAGCCGCGTCAGAAGATCGTCCATGCGTCCAGCGTGGCACCCGGGGCCATCGGTGTGAACCCGCCTGACGTTCGGGTTCGCCGAGCGGAGTGGACGCTTCGTGTGCTCTTCGTACTGGCCCAGAGTGGGCGCCATGAAGACGGAGAACGTGTCGAGGACGGTCCTCGCGGCCGGGGTGGGCGCGGTGCTCGCGGCGACGGCTCTGCTGTACGCCCCCGAAATCGCCCCCGGCCTGTTCGACGACGGGCGGCCGCCCGCCCCCGGCCCGGCCGCGCGGGCGGTGATCGCGGCGAAGGCCGGAACACAGGCCTCGCTGCCCGATCTGGACGCACTCATCGGAGACCGGGAGAAGTGGCTGGCGGACCATCCGACTGACGACGCGTCATGGGCCGTGCTGGGCACGGCCTATACGGAACGGGGTACGCGGCTCGGCGACACGACGTACTACCCGCGGGCGGAGCGTGCGCTGAAGCGCTCGCTGGAGGTACGGCCGGCGCAGCGCGGGAACCTCGACGCGCAACTGGGGCTCGCCGCCCTGGCCAACGCGCGGGGCGACTGGCGCACGGCACGGACCTGGGGCGAGGCGGTCCGCAAGGAGGACCCGAAGCGCTGGTCGGCGTACCCGCTGCTGATCGACGCGTACAACGGGCTCGGCGAGTACAAGTCCGCCCAGAAGGCGCTCTCCACGCTGGAGGAGCTGCGCACGGGCGGGGCGGTCAGCGCGCGGTCGGCGCAGATGTACCGCAACCGCGGCTGGCGGGAGGACGCGGCGGTGGCCGCGCTCGACGCGGTGGGGCAGGCGGAGTCGGGCGCGGAGAAGGCTGCGGCGCTGGCCCGGCTCGGCGATCTGGCCTGGGAGCGGGGCGAGCCGGAGGAGGCGCTCACGGAGTACGGGAAGGCACTGGCGCTCGTCGGGGACCACGGCCCTTCGCTGGCCGGCCGGGCCCGGGCGCTCGCGGCGCTCGGCCGCACGGACGAGGCGGTCGCCGGCTACCGGGCGGCACTGGCACGGCTGCCGCTGCCCGAGTACGTCCTGGAGGCGGGCGAGCTCTACCAGTCGCTGGGCCTGGACGGGGACGCGCGGAGCCAGTACGAGCTGCTGCGGACGCGGACGTGGGTCAACGCGGAGGCCGTCCTCGGCCTGTTCGAGGCGGACCACGGCGACCCGGAGGCGGCGGTGCGGCGCCTGAAGGCGGAGTGGGCGCGGGGGCACCGGTCGGTGCAGGTCGCGGACGCGCTGGGGTGGGCGCTGTACCGGTCGGGGGAACCGAAGGAGGCGCTGGAGTACGCGAAGCGGGCGACGGACGAGGGGCTGCGGAGCGCGCTGTTCGCGTACCACCGGGGCGAGATCGAGCGCGCGGTGGAGGAGCACGGCCCGGCCCGCCGCCACCTGGCGGAGGCGCTGCGGATCAACCCGCACTTCTCGCCGCTGCTGGTCCCGAAGGCCCGCAAGGCGGTGGCAGCGCTCGGCGACCCGCCGGACGAACTGCCGGAGGAACTCCGCGGGGAGCGGCAGGAGCAGCCGAAGACGGACGAGCCGGCGTCGGAGTCGGAGTCGGAGTCGGAGTCGGCGTCGGCGTCGGCGTCGGCGTCGGCGTCGGGGGAGAACGCGGCCACCCCGACTCCCCGGGAGACGCCGACGGCACAGGACGCGGGCTAGGAAACCTGCCCCGTTGGGGCAACCGGCCCCGCAGGGCGGTGCCCACTCACCCCTCGTCCGGCGCGCCACCCCCGTGTGGGCAATCGTCCCGCTGGGCTGGGGATCCCCCCGGACGGAGTCTGGGGGAGGGTGGGCACACGGGACGGCGCCCTTGCCGGGCCCAGGCTCCCCGTGCCTGCGGTGCTCACGGGTGCGGCGCCGTCGTGGGTTGTGCCCACCCGTTCCGCCTTGCGGAACGCCTGCCCACAACCGGGGTAGCGGGGGTGGGCACCGCGCTGCGGGGCGCCTGCCCACAACCGAGGTGAGGGTGGGCACCGCCCTGGGAACACGCGTGAGCCGGTCGCGCTGCGGCGCCAACCCCGCGGGCGCCGCAGCGTGCCGGCGCCCCGGGGGTGGCCCGGGTGCTCACAGTGACGGGCCCGGGGCGGTCGCCCCGGGCCCGTCCGGCCTCGGTGGACTACAGGTTGCCGCGCTTCTCCTGCTCGCGCTCGATCGCCTCGAACAGGGCCTTGAAGTTGCCCTTGCCGAAGCCCATGGAGCCGTGGCGCTCGATCATCTCGAAGAAGACGGTCGGGCGGTCCTGGACCGGCTTGGTGAAGATCTGCAGCAGGTAGCCGTCCTCGTCGCGGTCGACGAGGATCTTCAGCTCACGGAGCGTCTCGACGGGCACCCGGGTCTCGCCGGCCCACTCGCCGAGGGTGTCGTAGTACGAGTCCGGCGTGTCGAGGAACTGGACACCGGCGGCGCGCATGGAGCGCACCGTCGCCACGATGTCGTTCGTGGCCAGCGCGATGTGCTGGACGCCCGCGCCGCCGTAGAACTCCAGGTACTCGTCGATCTGCGACTTCTTCTTCGCGATCGCCGGCTCGTTGATCGGGAACTTGACCTTGAGCGTGCCGTCGGCGACGACCTTCGACATCAGCGCCGAGTACTCGGTCGCGATGTCGTCGCCCACGAACTCCTTCATGTTCGTGAAGCCCATGACCTTGTTGTAGAAGGCCACCCACTCGTTCATCTTCCCGAGCTCGACGTTGCCGACGCAGTGGTCGATCGCCTGGAAGGTGCGCTTGGCCGGCGGCTCGACCATCGGGTTGGCGGCGACGAAGCCCGGCAGGTACGGGCCGTCGTAGCCGGAGCGCTCGACGAGGGTGTGGCGGGTCTTGCCGTACGTGGCGATGGCGGCGAGGACCACGGTGCCGTGCTCGTCCTTCACCTCGTACGGCTCGGTGATGCCGGTGGCGCCGTGCTCGACGGCGTAGGCGTACGCGGCGCGCGCGTCGGGCACCTCGATCGCCAGGTCGACGACACCGTCGCCGTGCTCGGCGACGTGCTCGGCGAGGAAGCGTCCCCAGTCGGTGGCGACCTTGATGACGGAGGTGAACACGAAGCGGGCGGCGCCGTTCGTCAGGACGTAGCTGGCGGTCTCGCGGCTGCCGTTCTCCGGTCCGGAGTACGCGACGAGCTTCATGCCGAAGGCCGTGGAGTAGTAGTGCGCGGCCTGCTTGGCATTGCCGACGGCGAAGACGACCGCGTCCATGCCCTTCACGGGGAAGGGATCGGCCTGCCGCGCCGTGGAAGGGGTGTGATCGATGGTCTCAGTCATAGCGGCAGAGTCCCGCCGATCGGCAAGCTGCGCAATAGTTCGCCGGAGCACTGGGCAATCTGCACAGCAGCGGGCCAGTATGGCGGGGATACTTGTACAGGATGACCATGGGGAGGCCACTGTGGCGATCGATCATCTGGACGGGCGGCTGATCGTGCTCCTCGCCCGGGAGCCGCGGATCGGGGTCCTGGAGGCCTCACGCCGGCTCGGGGTGGCGCGCGGCACGGTCCAGGCGCGTCTGGACCGGCTCCAGGCCAACGGCGTGATCCGCGGGTTCGGGCCCCAGGTCGATCCGGCGGCGCTCGGCTATCCCGTGACGGCGTTCGCGACGCTGGAGATCAAGCAGGGACAGGGGCCCGATGTCCGGGGTCATCTGGCGACCGTGCCCGAGGTGCTCGAGCTGCACACGACCACCGGCCACGGGGACATGCTCTGCCGGCTGGTCGCCCGCTCCAACGCGGACCTCCAGCGGGTGATCGACCGTGTCGTCGGCTTCGAGGGCATCGTGCGGGCCTCCACGGCGATCGTGATGGAGAACCCCGTACCGCTGCGGATCATCCCGCTGGTGGAACAGGCGGCGGAGGACGGGCCGCTGTAGCCGACCGACCGATCCGCCGTCGATCGCCAGAACTCCCCCTGGATTCCAAAGAAGTAGTTGCAAAGAATCCCTTGCAAGCATCTCTTTGCAACTCTAGGCTCGAGCCATGCCCGAGCCCGAGTCCCAGCCTCAGCCCGAGAAGCCCCGGCCCGAGAAGCCCCTGAGCCGCACACTCGATCCGCGCTCGCTGCGCGGCCTCGCCCACCCCCTCCGCATCCAGCTGCTGCGCGCCCTGCGCCACCACGGCCCCGCCACCGCCTCCCAACTGGCCGAGCGGCTCGGCGAGTCCAGCGGGGCGACCAGCTACCACCTGCGCCAGCTCGCCGTACACGGCTTCGTCGAGGACGACACGACGCGAGGCAAGGGCCGGGAGCGGTGGTGGAAAGCGGCCGTACAGGGCACGACGTTCGACGAGTCGCTGTACAAGAACCCCGACCCCGAAGTCAGGGGCGCCGTGGAGGTCTACCTCCACGAGATCGCGACCATCCACGCCCAGGAGCTCAACACCTGGCTCGGCACCCGTCACGAATGGGACGAGAGCTGGCTCGGCACGTCCGACATGAGCGACTTCACGCTTCGCCTGCCGCCCGAGCGGCTGCGCCGACTCACCGCGGAGATCCACGAGTTGATCGACGCGTATCGCGACAGCGCCGACCCCGACGCGCCCGGCGCCGCCCGCGTACGGATGCACCTGCACGCGTTCCCCCAGTACGAGAACTGAGAAAGGGATCACGAGGCCATGCACGCCGACATCCACCTTCACCTGCACCACCTCGACGCGGCCGAACTCCACCGGTCGACCCAACTCCACCGGGCGGCCGCCGACTCCCTGCCCCACACCCCGGCCCACGCCCCCGTCCGCGCCCGGATCGGCTGGACGCTGGTCGCCTTAGGGCTGCGGCTCGCCGTCCCGGCCACGGCCCGACCCGCCAACGGCGCCCGACGCCTCCCGCTCGCCGCATGAGCGCTCCCGGGGGACGTGCTCCGCTGGCCACCGTCCTGGCCGCCAACGCCATATCCATCACCGGCAACGCGCTCACCCTCATCGGTGTCCCGTGGTTCGCGCTCGACACCACGGGCAGCCCCGGCAAGGCCGGCCTGGTCGCCTTCTGCGCGGCCGTTCCCGTCGTCGCCTCCGCGATCGTCGGCGGCCCGGTCATCGACCGGATCGGGCGCCGCCGGATCAGTGTGGTCTCCGACCTCGTCTGCGCGCTCGCGCTGGCAGCGATCCCGCTCCTGCACCGTGCGGGCGTGCTCGAGTTCTGGATGCTGTGCGCGCTGATGGCCGTGACAGGCCTCTTCCACGCGCCCGGCGAGACCGCCCGCCACGTCCTGATCCCCGACCTCGCGCAACGCGCCGGGACCCCGCTCCCCCGCGCCGCCAGCCTCTACGACGCCGTCTCACGGGGCGCCCGGATGACCGGCGCCGCCCTCGCCGGCGTCCTCGTCGCCCTCATCGGCGCGGACACCGTGCTGATCCTCGACGCCGCCACCTTCGGGCTCTCCGCCCTGCTCGTCCTCGTCGGCCTGCGGGGCGTGCCGTCCGCCGCGCCCCAGCGCGACCCGGCCCCTTTCTCCCTCTCCGGCTACCGCACCGAGCTGCGCGAGGGGTACGCGTTCGTGCTCCGCTCCCGGCTGCTGCTCGGCATCGTCCTGATGGTGATGGTGACCAACGGCCTTGCCCAGGGCTGGAGTTCGGTCCTGCTGCCCGTCCACGCCCGGGAGAACCTCGGCGGCTCCGCCGCCCTCGGACTGCTCGTCGCCGTCTTCGGCGGCTCCGCGCTGCTCGCCGCGGTGCTGTACGGGGCGATCGGCCACCGCTTCCCGCGCCGGGCGGTCTTCACTGCCGGGTTCATTCTGTGCGGGGCCCCGCCGTACGCGGTGGCCGCGCTCACCGACACCACGCTGCCGCTGCTCGTCACGATGGCGGCCGGCGGGTTCGGGGCCGGGCTCCTCAACCCGATCCTGGCCACCGTGATGTACGAACGCGTCCCCGACGACCTGCGCAGCCGGGTGTCCGGGGTGACGATGGCCGGGGTGCTCCTCGCCACCCCGCTCGGCGGCCTCGTCGCCGGGCAGCTCGTCGAACGAACCGGCCTGACGGCGGCGCTGCTCACGCTCGGCGGGGCCTACTTCCTGGCCACCCTCGCCCCGATGGTCTTCCCGGCCTGGCGCGGGATGGACACCGCCCCGAAGGACGTCAGCAGCTCGGAATCTTCGCTTCCTGCCCCTGCTCCAGCGCCCGGAGCGACGACACCGCGTCGCTGAGCGTGGAGACCGGGATCAGTCGCATCCCCTTCGGCAGCTCCGCCTGCGCGTCGGAGCACTCCGCCTTCGGTACGAGGAAGACGCTCGCCCCGTCCCGGCCCGCGGCCTGGGTCTTCAGGGAGACCCCGCCGACGGCGCCGACCGTGCCGTTCGGCTCGATCGTTCCCGTACCGGCGATGGTCCGGCCGCCGGTGAGGCCGCCGCCCGAGCCGTCGCCTGCGAGCTTGTCGACGATCCCGAGGGAGAACATGAATCCCGCGCTCGGCCCGCCGATGTCGGCGAGGTGAAGCGTGACGTCGACGTCGTTCGGGTCGAGCTTCAGGTACCCGAGGGCGGCCATGGTGGCGGCGTCCTGCGACTCCTTCATCTCTCCCAGGTTGTGCTTCTCGACCTCGGCGTCCGACTTCCCGGGAGGGTAGACGGAGTCGCGCGGCAGCACGGCCCGGTCGGTACGGAACCAGGCGTCGACGACATCGCCGAAGTCGTTGTCGACGCTGGGCCCGGTGGCGGAGATGGTCGTCATCAGCAGCTCGCCCTCCGTCGGGAGGACCGGCTTGCCGCTGATGGTGATGACCTCGCGCCCCTTGTCCTTGCCGAGCACGTCGGCGGTCGTGCCGGGCTGTGCGATGGCGTACGGCAGCGGCGCCAGGCCGACGACCGCGAAGAGCGCGGCGACGGGCAGGGCGCAGAGCGCGAGGGCACGGTTACGCGTGAGACTGGAGAGCACGCACCCAATCTACTGGGCGCCCCTGAGCGGGACGGTCCGGGCGAAGAAGGAGCGGATCAGCCGGCGCACCGCCGGCACGGACACCCTGGGATCGATCGCACCGACGAGCCGGACCCGGTCCGCGGTGGTCACCAGACCGGCGGCGTGCAGCTGCGGCACAAGGGCGGCGAAGTCGGCGAACACACCGTGCGCCGCGTCGTCGAGCTGCCGCCGGCGGGTCGGGCCCGTGGGGTGGGCGAGCATCGCGGACCAGGAGCGGTCGAGCCGCGCGTCGCGGAACCCGTCGGTGCCGAGCAGGAGCAGCGGGCGGTCGACGCCGTACCGGGCCACCGGGAAGAGCTCGCCGTCCGCCCGGTCCAGGTAGCCCTCCAGGTTCACCGCGGCGGCGATCCGCCGGTCGTCGTACAGCGTCTGGGCGGCCGTGGTCCCACCGGCCGAGTGCCCGTAGATCCCGACCCGCCCCAGGTCGAGGGCGCGGCCGAGGGGGCCTTCCAGGGCTTCGAGCCGGTCGAGGACGAAGCGGACGTCGGCGAGACGGGTGTCGATCATGGTGCGGAACTGCTCGGCGTCGGGCGGGCCGAGGAAGACGGTCGGGCGCACCTTGTCGCGGCCCGGCCGCTCGGTGGGGAACTCCACCTGGCTCGCGTCCCCCGGGTGGTCGACGGTGACGACGGCCCAGCCGTGACTCGCCAGCTCCTCGGCCAGGGACGTACCCATGGTGCGGGCGTCGCCGCCACCCGGGCTGTACAGCAGCACGGGCCAGCGGCCGGGCAGGACGGGTGCGCCGGTGTGGGAGTGCGTGAGGGTGGCCGCCCAGTCGACACTGGCCGGGGGAAGCCCCGGGTGGATGCCGGGGGCGAGCTCGGCGAAGAGCTCGGCGGCGCCCGCGGTCAGCTGGGGTGCGCGCGGACGGCCGCGGACGGTCCGGGCCGGGTGGAGGACGGTCACCATGACCTCCCGTACCCCGATCGCGGGATCCCACGGGTCGTTACGGGAGGGGTCGACCAGGTGGAGGGTGGTGGCGCCGACCTTGTACGGGCCGGTGGGTGCGGGCAGCCGGAGCCGGGTGGAGGCGGCGGCTCGGGCGGCCGTCGGGGCGAGCGCGAGGGCGGCGGCGAGGACGCCCGCCTTGGTGACGGTCCGTCGGGTCGGCCCGGTCGGTCGGGTCGATGCGGTCCGTCGGGTCGGTGCGGTCGGTCGGGTCTCGCGGGGAGTTGTCATGCGGACAGGCTGGCGCGGGGCAGGGGCTTCGGACGAAGGTTGAGGCTGTGATCGAAAGGCTTGCGGGGGAGAGCGGAATGAGGCGGCGGCGTTGATCCGGATCCGGTTCACGGCGGAGGACTTCGCCCGGGTACGGTTCGCCGCCCGGGCGGCCCCGGTGCCGGAGCTGAACGCGGCCTTCATGATGATGTTCGGCGGCGGCGACGAGCTGCTCCACGACCGCTGGCGACGACGGGTGCTGCGGTCCCTGCCGGACGCCGTGGCACCGCTCGCGGACCTGGTCCCGGCGGGCGATCCCCCGCTCTTCCTGGACGTGCTCGGCGAGACGCTGACGGAGGGCCTCGACCTGGTGGAGGCGGCCCCCTCCGAGCTGGTGCGGTCGGAACTGGAGCGGGTGTACGCGGGGCGTCCGTCCCCACGGTGGATCCGCGAGCTCCACGCGGGCGGGGCGGGCGCCCGGCATGTGCTGCGCCGCGCCCAGCGGGCGGCGTTCGAGAAGGTGGTGGCACCGGTGTGGGCACAGGTGCAGGACCTGCACCGGGCGGAGTTCACCCGCCACGCCGTGACGGTCGCCGAACACGGCGTCGGTGCCGCCCTGCCGGCTCTGGTCCCGGGCACGCGGCTGCGGGACGGCGTCTGGGAGTGGGCGGCGCCGGAGCCGCGGGAGATACCGCTGGCCGGACGCGGTCTCGTCCTCCTGCCGACCTTCCACTGGACCGGCCGTCCGCTCGTCCAGGACCTGCCGGACCGACCGGTGGTCGTGACCTACGCGGCGGGCCCCGGCCTGCCGCTCACCCCGGACGCGGCGCCCGGCACGGACGATTCCCTGGCAACGGTCCTGGGCCGCACCCGCCTGGAACTCCTCCGCGCACTGGCCGACGCCCACACGACGACGACCCTGGCCCGCCGCCTGGGCATCAGCAACGCGACGGCGTCGGCGCACGCGTCGGCCCTGCGCGGCGCGGGCCTGATCACGACGACGAGAGCGGGCCGGTCGGTGGAGCACCGCAGAACAGCGCTGGGAGATCTTCTGGTGGGCGATGGGAGCTGACACCCCCGCCGTCGCCGTGGGGGCGACGTTTCCGCAGGGCTGGGGGTCCCGCCAGACTCCGTCCGGGGGGTCCCCAGCCCTGCGGGACGATTGCCCACAAGGGGTGGGAGCAGCCCGCCGCGCGCCCTAGCGCAACGCGTCGGCGACCTCGCGCGCCGCGTCCACGACCCGAGGCCCCACCCGCTCCGGCACCGCGTCCGCGAGCATCACGACGCCCACGCTGCCCTCGATGCCCGTGACCCCGACCAGCGGAGCCGCCGCGCCGCTCGCGCCCGCCTCCAGCTCGCCGTGGGTGAGCGTGAAGCCGGGTTCGATCAGGCTGCCCTGCCGGGCCGCGAGGATCGCGCGGCCCGCCGCGCCCCGGTCCAGCGGGTGCCGGAAACCGGCGCGGTAGGCCACGTGGTAGTCGGTCCAGGTCGGTTCGACGACGGCGACCGCCAGCGCGTCCGCCCCGTCCACGAGGGTGAGATGGGCGGTCGCGCCTATGTCCTCGGCGAGCGAGCGCAGCGCCGGCAGCGCGGCCTCGCGGACCAGCGGATGGACCTGGCGGCCCAGCCGCAGCACACCGAGGCCGACCCGGGCGCGACCGCCCAGATCGCGTCGTACGAGCGCGTGCTGTTCGAGTGTGGCGAGCAGACGGTAGACGACGGTCCTGTTCACTCCGAGTTTGTTGGACAACTCGGTGACGGTCAGGCCGTGGTCGGTGTCGGCGAGCAGTTTGAGGACCCTGAGGCCCCGGTCGAGCGTCTGGGAGGTTTCCGCGGTCACGACGCCCTCTCCTTCGGAGTGAGTGACGGCGGACCTTCAAACGAGAGCAGCGGCGCCGGTCCCGCGGCGACGCACGTCAGAGGCCGCCGGCAGGCCATGCGCACCGGCTGCGCTCCGCGGCGGCGCTGCCACGGGGCGTTTGCATTGCGGGGGACAGTAGCGATCCACTCCGCTCAGCGGAAGACCTCGTCCAGAATCCGGGCGCGAGCGACCGGATACGGTCGGTTCGAGGCGGAAGTCAGCCGGTCAAGGAGATTCACCGGACAAAGTCGACGATACGTGCGACGCACACGGTGTCCGGACAACCCCGACGGACGACCCATGGAACGCGAAAGGCCCGTACGCCCCCGCGTACGGGCCGCCCCCACACCCCTCGGCACTCACCGCGGGCGGGCGCCGCACCCGTACGCACTCACCGCATCCGGGTGGCCCACTCCTGCACCTTCTTGATCCGTTCGCGGATCTGGCCGGCCGTCGCCTCGGCGCTCGGCGGACCGCCGCACACCCGCCGCAGCTCGGTGTGGATGACACCGTGCGGCTTGCCGCTCTGGTGAACGTACGCACCGACCATCGTGTTGAGCTGTTTCCTCAGCTCAAGAAGCTCCTTGTGGGAAACGACGGGCCGCCGCTCGGCCGGAAGCTCCAACAGATCGGCCTCGGAGTCCGGCCTCTTGCGGCTGTGCGCGATCTGCCGGGCCTGTCGCTTCTGGAGGAGCAGCTGCACCTGGTCGGGCTCGAGGAGCCCGGGGATGCCGAGGTAGTCCTGCTCCTCCTCGCTGCCCGGGTGGGCCTGCATGCCGAACTCGGCGCCGTCGTAGAGGACCCGGTCGAAGACGGCGTCGGACTCCAGCGCCTCGAAGGGCAGCATGTCCTGCTCGCCGGTGTCCTCGTCCTGCTGCTTCTCGGCCTCCGCCATCTCCTTCTCGGACTCGGCGTACGGGTCCTCCTCGCCGTCCTTCTTCGGCTTGTCGAGCACGTGGTCGCGCTCGACCTCCATCTCGTTGGCGAAGCCGAGAAGGTTGGGGATGGTGGGAAGGAACACGGAGGCGGTCTCGCCGCGCCTGCGCGAACGTACGAAACGTCCGACGGCCTGGGCGAAGAACAGCGGGGTCGAGATGGTCGTCGCGTACACGCCGACTGCGAGACGGGGAACGTCGACGCCTTCGGACACCATGCGGACGGCGACCATCCAGCGGTCGTTGTTCTCGCTGAACTCGTCGATCCGCTTGGAGGCGGCGGCCTCGTCGGAGAGGACGAGCGTGGCCTTGGTGCCGGTGATCTCGCGGATCAGTTTGGCGTAGGCGCGCGCGGAGTCCTGGTCGGAGGCGATGACGAGCCCGCCGGCGTCGGGGATGCCCTTCCTGACCTCGGTGAGGCGCTGGTCGGCGGCGCGCAGGACGTTCGGCATCCAGTCGCCACGGGGGTCGAGGGCGGTGCGCCAGGCCTGGGAGATCGCGTCCTTGGTCATCGGCTCGCCGAGGCGGGCGGCGATCTCGTCACCGGCCTTGGTGCGCCAGCGCATGTTGCCGCTGTAGCTGAGGAAGATGACGGGCCGCACGACGCCGTCGCCGAGGGCGTTGCCGTAGCCGTACGTATAGTCCGCCGACGACCGCCGGATGCCGTCGTTCCCCTCTTCGTACGTGACGAAGGGGATGGGGTTGGTGTCGGAACGGAACGGCGTACCGGTCAGGGCGAGCCGGCGGGTCGCCGGGTCGAAGGCCTCGAGACATGCCTCGCCCCAGGACTTGGAGTCACCGGCGTGGTGGATCTCGTCGAGGATGACGAGGGTCTTGCGCTGTTCGCAGCGGTTGCGGTGGAGCATGGGCCGCACACCGACACCGGCGTAGGTGATGGCGACGCCGTGGTACTCCTTGCTGAGCGGCCCGGCGCTGTAGTCGGGGTCGAGCTTGATGCCTATCCGCGCGGCGGCTGCGGCCCACTGCTTCTTCAGGTGCTCGGTGGGCGCGACGACCGTCACCTGCTGCACGACGTGGTGGTGCAGCAGCCAGGACGCGAGCGTCAGCGCGAAGGTGGTCTTGCCGGCGCCGGGCGTCGCGACCGCGAGGAAGTCACGGGGCTGCTCCTGGATGTACTTCTCCATGGCGCCCTGCTGCCAGGCTCGCAGCTTGTTGGCGGTACCCCAGGGGGCCCGGCCGGGGAAGGCGGGAGAGAGGTGATGGGAGGAGGTGGCGGTGGTAGTCACGGTCTCCGGTTCGACGCTCGTCCAGGTATGACAACCGGGCCACCCTACCGGCGACCCGACCGGATCCTCGTGCGAACGCCCCGGGGGCGGCGGGGGTGCGACTCAGCTCACGTCGGTGGGGAGGAGGTCCCGCAGCACGTGCGAAATCACTTTCACCTCGTCGAACTCACCCGTGGCCACGGCGATGACCAGGCGCTCTGCGGCATCGACGTCCGGGCGCAGCTGAACTCCGTTCATGGCGAGGAAGGTGACGCAGGAGAGCCAGGCCGTGCGCTTGTTCCCGTCGATGAACGGACGGTTGATCGCCAGCGACTGGAGGAGTGCGGCCGCCTTGTCGATGAGGTCGGGGTACGCCTCCTCGCCGAACATCGCGGCGGACGGCCGGTGAACCGCCGACTCGAGCAGTCCCGCGTCGCGCACGACAACGGTCTGGTCATCGACCGCGTGCTCGGCGATGACCAGAACGTCCTCGGCGGATAGGTAGACACACGTCACTTGAGGCGCTCCATGAGCTCGTGCCACTTCGTCGCCTGCTCCATGGCGGTCTTCCGCACGATCGCCTGCTGGGCGGTGCGCGCCAGGTAGTCGTCGACCGCCTGGAGGAGTATGGCGTGCATGCTGGTGCCCTCCTGCTCGGCGCGCAGCTTGAGTGCCTCGGTCTGGTCGTCGCGGAGACGAAGGTTCATAGCCATACCAGAACAGTACCATTCGATGGGGCCAAATTGGTACCATCCCGTTTCATTGCTCGCCGTTACTTCCACCCAGCCGCGTCGCCACCCACGCCCCCACCAGCGCCACCCCCGCCATCGGAAGGAAGACCGCCGCGAAGGCCACCGGGTGCGCGCCCGCGCCCGAGGCCACGCCGTGCCCCACCGCTCCCCCGCCCAGCGCCACGAACGCCGCGCCGCCGGCCGCCAGCAGCAGCACGTTCGACAGGCCGTCCGAGATCTGCAGGGCCGCCGAGTTCGCGCCCGCCTCCTCCGGTGCGGAGAGCTTCAGGAGCAGCACGCTCGTCGAGGAGATCACCAGGCCCATGCCCAGGCAGCCCCACGCCCAGGCCAGGGCGACCGTCCACGCGGGCACCCAGGGGACCAGCACGGCCGGCGCGGTCGCGATCGCCGCCGCGACGAGAAGCATCCCGATCACCACGAGCCGCTCCCGGTACGGCTCCGTCCACGGCCGGGACTGGATCCAGGAGCCGAGCGCCCACGTCGCGCCGCCGACCGCGAGCGACATGCCCGCGAGCGTGGGGCTCAGGCCCCGCTGGGTGACCAGCATGAGCGGCACGAAGGACTCGGCCGCGATGAACGACCCGGCCGCGATCCCCCGCAGCAGCACCACGGACGGCAGCCCGCGCGCCGCGCGGTACGTCCCGCGCGGCAGCAGCCCCCGCGCGGCCGGGACCAGCAGCGCCGCGCCCACCACGGCGGGCAGCAGAGAGAGCCAGCGCAGCTCCTGGCCCGCGTACTGCAGCAGCCCCGCCCCGGCCGAGATCCCGAGCGCGAGCCGGATCCGCCGCCGGTCGTACGGCGGGAGCGGCGCGGCCGGGTCGGCGGGCCCGGAGGCGGTACGGCGGATGGCGGGAAGGGCGAGGGCGAGCGGCAGGAAGACCAGCACGGGGATCCCGACGAAGACCCACCGCCAGCCCAGATGCTCGGTGATCGTCCCGGCGGCGAGCGGCCCGACGACGGAAGGGACGACCCAACTGGCCGCGAAGGCGGCCATGATCGCGGGCCGCAGCGTCTCGGAGTAAGCCCGGCTGACGACCACGTACAGCGCCACGATCACCAGCCCGCCGCCCAGCCCCTGCACGGCCCGCCCGAGGATGAACAGCCACATCGCGCCGGCGGTCCCGGAGAGCAGCAGCCCGGCCGCGAAGGCGGAGATGCCGGTGGCGAGCGGGGCGAGCGGCCCGGCACGGTCGGACCACTGCCCGGAGAGCACCATGGCGAAGAGGCTGGTGGTGAAGTACGCGGAGAAGGCGAACGCGTACAGCGGGATCCCGTTCAGCTCGCGCGCCGCGACCGGCATCGCGGTCCCGACGGCTGTCGCCTCGAAGGCGATGAGCAGGACGACGGAGACGATGCCGATGCTGAGCGCCCGATGATCCCGGTCGAGCACGGATCCGCCGCCCGGGGAGGGGACGGCGGCGAGGGGCGCGACGTCGGCGTCGCGGGGTTCGAGGGCGCTCATATCATCAGAGTAAGGGGCATAACACTGAGTGGACCCTGTCGGGAGTCGGGTCCGACCTGGTCCCTTGGTCGTAAGCCGACGGACCGACGGCCCCACCGGCCGGCGCACAGACACCCCGCGGACGGACCGGATACGGGCCGCGGGCGGACCGGATACGGCCGCGGACGGGCGGCAGACGTACCGAATACGGGCCGACCATGAACGCCACATGGCAGTCGTGTTGCACGCCGCCCGGAACCCTTGAGCCCCTCCCCACCCCGCCCTACGGTCGTACTCGTGCACAACACGACCGTGTGCCCGAGTGGTTGAGGGGCTCGCCTGCAAAGCGAGTTACGCGGGTTCAATTCCCGCCACGGTCTCCAGCTGCCTGACCAGGCAGACGAAAGGGCGGCACCCTCGGAAGGGTGCCGCCCTTTCGGTCCCTCCGTCTCATTTGACCCGGTGGCGGTCTGGCGGGGATCACCGCCCCCGCGCCCCCTCCCCCCACTTGAGTAGGCTCCTGTTGCTCCAGCAACCGCTGGGGCGGCATGGGCGTACGACTGGGGGGTTCGCACGTGGAACGGCCGCGCCCGAACGAGGATTCCGCGCGAAGGATCGGCCCGTACCGTCTGATCACCCGCCTGGACCCGTCCCCCGAACTCGTCCCCTGCCGCCGTTTCGTCGCCCGCAGCGCGGAGGGCGACCGTACGGTGCTGCTCTCCGCGCCCCTGCCCGGCGCCGACCCCGCACGCTTCCTGACGGAGGCCCGGGCGGCGCAGCGGCTCCTGGGCCCGTGGATCGCACCGGTGACGGAGGTGGCGGATCCGGCCTCCGCCCCGTTCCACGCGACCCCGTACGTTCCCGCGCTTCCGCTCCCCGTCGCCCTCGCCGTACACGGCGGCCCGTTGCCGGAGGAAACGGTTCGGGCGATCGGCGTCGCCCTCGCCGAGACCCTGGCCGCCGCACACGCACAGGGCGTCACGCACTCGGGCGTGTCCCCCGCCGCCGTGCTGCTCACCTCCGACGGCCCGCGCCTGACGTGCTTCGGGGCGGTACGGGCGGCGGCGCCGGACGGGGAGCGGCGGGACGGCCTCCCGGGCCTCGACCCCGGCGCGCTGGCGCCCGAGCAGGCGTCGGGCGGACGGCCGCGCCCGCCGGGTGACGTGTACGCGCTCGGCGCCGTCCTCGCGTACGCGTCCACCGGGCACACCGCCCCGGAACGCTCCGAACTCCCGTCGGCCCTGGGCCCGTCGACAGCTTCCTGCCTCACCCGCGACCCCGCGAACCGACCCACCGCGGCCGACGTCCTGACCGCGCTCGCGCCGCCGACCCCGCACGGGACGGTGCTGAGCTCGGCGGGTTCGCTGCTGCCGCCCGGCCGGCTGCCCGGCCGGGTCGTGGCGGCGCTCGCCCGCCAGTCGTCCGAGATCCTCGCCGCCGAACTGCCCTGGAACTGACGCGATGCTGTCACCACTCACCCACGCCGACCCGGCGGCCATCGCCGCGTACCGTCTGCTCGCCCGCCTGGGCTCGGGCGGTATGGGCACGGTCTATCTGGCCCGTACCCCCGGGGGCCGTACGGTCGCCCTGAAGACGATGCACGCCCGGCTCGCCTCCCAGGCCGACTTCCGTACCCGCTTCCGGCTGGAGACGGACGCGGCGCGGATCATCGGCGGCCGGCACGGAGCGGCCGTCGTGGACGCGGACCCGCTGGCCGAAACCCCGTGGCTGGCCACCGAGTACGTCCTCGGCCCACCGCTCGACGACGCGGTGTCGCTGTGCGGCGGGCTTCCCGAGCCGACGGTCCGCGCACTCGGCGCGGCCCTCGCGGGGGCCCTGGCGCAACTCCACTCCTCGGGCGTCGTCCACCGCGACCTCAAGCCCTCCAACGTCCTGGTCACCGCCTACGGGCCGAAGATCATCGACTTCGGCATCGCCCGCGCGGCCGGCGACGACCGCCTGACGAGCACGGGCGCGGCGACGGGCACCCCGGCGTTCATGTCCCCCGAACAGGCGGGCGGCCAGGAACACACCCCGGCCGGCGACGTCTTCGCCCTCGCGGGCGTCCTCGTCTTCGCGGCCACGGGCCACGGCCCCTTCGGCACGGGCGCCCCGGCGGACCTCCTCTACCGCGTCCGCTACGCCACCCCCGACCTCACGGGCGTCCCCGAGTCCCTGCTCCCCCTCCTGACGGCCTGCCTCGCGAAGGACCCGGCGTCCCGCCCGACGACCACGGACCTGGCGGCCCACCTCCACGACGGCCAGGGCGAGTTCGCGGACCACCTCCCCGCCCTCCTCCTCACCGACATCGCCCGCCGCGCCACGGACGTCTGGCTCCCCCACCCCCAGCGCCTCCCGGCGCCGGCGGACGACCCGTACGCGGAGACAGCGGCGACCGGTTCTCCACGCCCGTCTTCCCGCCTGCTGTCTCGGCGCTCTCTTCTGGCACTCGGCGGCGGCGCGCTGCTCGCCGCCGGCGGCGGAGCCTGGGTGTGGCAGAACGGCGGGACGACGGAGAACAAGAAGCTGCCCACCGCTCCTTTGCTCGGTGACGGCCCGCCGTCCCTGTGGATCCGCGACATGGCTGTGGGCGGAGAGGACGAACGAGGCTTCCCTCTGGTCATCGAGGACGCCGTGGCCGTGGTGGCCGGCACGGGGATTGCCGCCCAGGACCAGGAGACCGGTGACAGTGCATGGTTCTGCACGGTGGAGACGTCCGCTCAAGCGGTCACCACAGACGGAACGCAGATCTACGTCGTGCCACAGAGACGGGAGGACGTGCACAAGGAGTTCGCGATCCACACCGTCGACCTGGACAGCGGTGATCTCGGACCGGCCGTGGCGCGGATCAAGGACCTCAACGCCAACATGTACTCCACTCAGTTGGTCTGCGCCGACGACGGTGTCGTGTTTCTGGCCGGGGCCGGCGGCACGCGGGCCACGCCGGCGAAGTCGTTCCTTCTCGCCGTCGATGTCTCCACGGGCAAGGAGCTGTGGCGGGAGGAAGTCGTCAACCCGGAGGGGGACACCACGTTCGTGGGAGGCGCGTCCATGCGGGGCGGCGTGCTCGTCTCCGCCGAGTTCGGCAGGGAGAAGTCCACCTCGCGCCTCGTCACCCGGGATGTACGTACCGGTGCCACACGGTGGCAGCTGACGTCCAAGTACGGCCCCGGACGCATCCCGCCCTGTATCGACGACCAGCACGTGTATGTCGGCGGTGACTCCCTCGTGGCCCTTCGTCTCTCCGACGGAAGCCGCGCCTGGTCGTTCGCCGCCGGAGAGCGTAAGGCCCTCGGCCCCTCGGCGGTCCGGGACGGCGTGGTGTACACCGTCGGGTCCTCAGGCATCGTCGCCGTCGGCGCCGCCGACGGGAAGATCCGCTGGCACGAGCAGCGACCCGGCGCGCAGCAGGGCGCGGACACCTACGAGAGTGTGGCCCCGGTCGTGGGCGAAGGACACGTCTACAACAAGATTGCGTCGGGGCTCAGCGCCATCGATCTCAAGACCCACCGCAGCAGTTGGGTCTACCAGACCGACGTCGCCCACCTCGTCGCGCAGGAGCGGGACGGACGGCTCTTCGCCGTGGGCGAGAACTTCCTGATCGCCCTCCCTCTCCAGTGACCCGTACAGACAGACAGGACGTACCCCACCCATGAACCCCCTCGATGTCGGCGATCCGCTGCGGCTCGGCCCGTACCGTCTCATCGGCGTACTGGGCGAAGGCGGCATGGGCAAGGTCTACCTGGGAGCCGACCAGGGCGGCAGCCCTGCCGCGCTGAAGGTTCTCCGACCGGACCTCGCGCACGACCAGCACCTGGCCCAGCGCTTCGTTCGCGAGGCGCAGACCGCGCAGGCGGTGACAGGCAAGGGAGTCGCGCGCGTTCTCGGTGCCCAGATGGAGGGCGGCAGGCCGTGGATCGCCACCGAGTTCCTCGCCGGTCCGACCCTGGAGGAGGCCGTATCCGCGCACGGAGCACTCGATGAGCAGAGTGTCCGGGCACTGGCCTCCTCGCTCGCGCGGACACTGGGCGACATTCACGCGGCAGGGCTGATCCACCGCGACATCAAGCCGGCCAACATCGTGCTGACCTCCGACGGGCCCCGAGTCGTCGACTTCGGCATCGCCCGCCCCGAGCACGGGCTGACGCTGACCACGACGGGCCAGACCCCTGTCACCCCCGGCTACGGCGCGCCGGAGCAAGTGCTCGGACGGCGCGTCACCGGCGCTGCGGACGTGTTCTCGCTCGGCGCCGTTCTCGTGTACGCGGCCAGCGGCAGGCGCGCGTTCACGGGACCGCATGTCGCGGCCGTCCAGTACGCGGTCGTCCACGAGCAGCCCGATCTTGCCTCGCTGTCACCGCAGCTCCTCGGACTCGTGGAACCCTGTCTCGCCAAGGACGCGGTTCTTCGCCCGACACCCGAGCAGATCGCCCGCGTCTTCTCCGTGTCCCGGAAGGCCCGGCCAGTCTGGCGCCACGGGCCCGTCTTCCAGGAGATCAAACTTCGGGAGACGACCGTCCGCCGGCAGACCACCGCGACTCGCACCTCGGTGCAGTCGGTGGAGTCGGTTTCCAACAGGCGCCGTTTCCTCACGACGTGGGGTGTCGGCGGTGGCGTGCTGCTGGCCGCCGGCGGCGGATCCGCCTGGTGGCTCCGGGATCGTGCCGCGAACGCACTCCCACCTGCGGGAGACGCTCCGGACGCCCCTCTCCTCGATGCGGAGAAGGAGGGAATCAGGCCGAAGCCCCTGTGGGGGCCGGTCGAAGCCGCTGCCCGGGGTCCTCTTCCCACCCCGGTCGTGTTGCGGGACGTGGTGATCTTCGCAGCCAGGGACGGCGGCCTCACGGCCCTCGCGGTCACCGATGGGAAGCGGAAGTGGACGCTGCCTCACCTGTCCGCCCGCGCCCGGCAACTCGCCGTCGACGAGGACCATGTGGCCGTGGCGGACGATTCCGGCCGGCTCGTCGTCCTCGAGGCGTCGACCAGCGCGGAGAGGTGGTCGGTGGCGGATGCCGACGTGGCAGTCCTGTTGGCGACGGATTCCGGTGCCATCTACTTCATCACCAGGAAGGGGACACTGCGCGCCGTCGACATCACCGGCCGGAAGGTGCGTTGGACCGGTCCCCCCGTCAAGACTCCGGAGGGCGACACAGGCCCGCTCGCCGCGGCGAGCGGGAATCGCCTCATCGTGTCCCTGGCGAGCGGCAACGTCTCGGCCGTGGACACCATGACGGGCCGCGAGCTGTGGGAGATCCGCGGCCAGGGCACGACCGTCCTGCAGCCTCTGATCGACGACGACACCATCTACCTCGGCGGCCGGACGCTGGCCGCCGTGACGCTCGACGGACGCCGGTTGTGGGCGGTGGACGCCCATTGGCCGCCGAGCGGCACCCAGGGCGGCTGGGGGCCTCCCGCCCTTGACGGCGAGGGGATCATCGCGGTCGAGGGCGCCTTTGCCTACCGCTTCGACAAGTCGGGGAAAAGGGACCTCGACCTGTTCGCCGACCTGAGGGGCGGAAGGTCACCTCTGACTCCTCCCGTGATCCAGGGGAGCTGCATCTGGGTGATCGAGGGGGAACCGGAGCACGGCGTATCCGGCCTTTCCAAGCCGAGCAGCAAGCGCGTGTGGACGTATGAGCGGGACAACCGCGGCCCATGGAGCATGGTGGGCGCGGGCAACCGGGTCTTCCTGATCAGCAAGGGCCAGGTGGTAGCCATGCCGGTCTTCTGACCGGCATGGCGGGTTCGGTCACCTGCTGGGGAGCGGCGTCGATCCGTCAGCTGCTCGGCGTCGCCGACGCCCCGGGCGCGGGAGTCTTCGCGGACCAGAAGTCGGAGGTGACGTTCGGCGCCGTGGGCGGCTGCTTGCTGTAGTCGGGGCCGTTCGGCGGCGCGGTGGGGGGCGCCACGTCGGACGGATCCACGCACGGGGTGGTCACCTCGAGGTGGGCCTGGCCCTTCCACCCGATCTGTACGTTCACCTGGAACCCGTCAGGAGTCCAGTAGTACGCCGAAAGCTTGTCCTTGCTCGTCGCGCGGAACGTGAAGCCCTTGCTCCGCCAATGGCGGTCGACCACGCCGAGGAATGCGGACCGGCGCTCCTCGGAGATGACGGTCATGACCGTGCGCTTGCGGTCGGTGGAGCACTTGCCTGCCATCGTCTGCCGGTGTGTCCACTGCACGGGAGGCACGATCGCCGCGAAGGTGTCGTCGAGGATCTTGTCGGCCCTGTCCGCAGCCTCTTGCATGTCCATCTTCGGAACAACCCTCTCCTTGCCGCTCTGTTCCTTCTCCTCGCCCGTCGGCGAGCAGGCCGCGACGAGGACCATGAGGCCCAACGCCGCCAGTGCCCTGCGCTTCATCGTCGGGCCTCCGGGATCAACTGTCCGGGCTGCCCGGCGACGATGGCGGCGATGTTGTCGGCAGACATCTGGTCCTTCTCGGGTGTGAAGTAGTTCGAGTGGGCTCCGAGGTCGCCCACTTCGCTGTTCCAGACGTCGGGGAACTTCGGGTCCACGACCGGGGGGCCGGGGTCGACCCTGAACCTGGTGGCGCCGAACGCCTCGCTCGCCGGGTCCTTGCCGAAGTAGACGTCGTCGTCGCCGATGTCGCCCGCGTCGGCACCGATGGCACCGCCGAGGAGCGCCCCGCCCGGGCCGAACACGGAGCCGATCGCGGCGCCGGTGGCTCCGCCCTTGATCGAGCCTTCCGACGGCAGCTTGGTCACGATATCGTTATCCGCCGCGCCGACGAAGACATGTCCCTTGTCGACACCGAGGTCCGTGGCCTTGTCCACCCCGACGCCGGGGCTGCCGACCAGGACGATGTCGTCGACCCCGGGGATACCGCCGGGCTGCTGCTGGGTCGCCTGCCCCACGGTGAGCGAACCGTAGGAGTGGCCGATCGCGGTGATGTGGGCGTCGTCACCGAAACCGTTCGTGGCGGATATACCGGACATGAAGGAGTTGTACGCCGGCGCGCCACGCTGGGCGTCGTCCTTGGACATCACGTCGACGTCCTGCGGGGCGTCGTAACCCAGCCAGACGATGGAAGCGCTGGAGGGATCGATGTCCCGGGCACCCGACGCGGTGTCGAAGGCGCGCTTCACCGTGCCACCCGCGAACTCCCCGTCGAGCTTCGTGCCGAGGCCCGGTACGTAGGCGGAGACGTTCCTCGAGGTGTCCGGATTTCCGTAGGCCACGATGGCGCGACCATTGCCCTGGTCCCCGATACCGAGCAGGAACATGGGCGGTTCGGATGCCGTGTTCAGCTTGTCCTGGATGCCCCGCAGGCCGGCGAGCTTGGTCATCGACGCCTCGTCGCCCTGGTCGGCGAGCTTGCCCATGAGCTGGGGCATGTAGTTGCGGTTCGCCTCGTCGCGTGCCACCGACGGGACCCCGTCGAGGTTGCCGATGGTCTCCGGGTAGGCGGCCATGTACGCGATCTTGTCCTCCTCGCTGAGCCCGTCCCACCATGCCTTGCGCTCGGCCGGGCTCTTGTCGGTGGGGATGCCGTCCTTGAAGACATCGTCCGCCGCACCGTGCACCGCCTGCGAGTCCTTCTGGACGTCGGCCCAGGTGTTCTCGGTGACGTCGAGGCCCTGCTCCGCCTTGAGCTTGCGTACGGCGGTGGCGTACTCGCCGTCGATCCTCCGGGCCTCGGCGAGCGCGTCACCGATCGTGTCGGCGATGTCCTGTGCCTTGGCCGCGTTCGGATTGAGGTTGGCCATGGCGGCGACGTCCGCCATCACTCCGCCGAAGAACCCGCTCGTGCCCTTGACCGTGTCACCCTGCGGCTTCTGGCCCGCGACCTCGGGGCCGGCGGCGGGGTAGCTGACCGATCCGTCGGGGTGGACCGTGAACCCGAGGTGCTTGGCGTCCTCCAGCGCGTTGACCAACTTCCGCTGGGGACCGGCCAGTTCCTGGGCGAGTCCGTTGAGTGCGAACTGCAGCAGTCCGCACTCGGTGTGGATGTACTGGTAGTTGCGGCTGAGCCGGCCGAGCCGGGCCGCTGCGGCCAATGTGGACATGCCCTTGGTGACGTCGGTCAGCTTGGGCACCACACCGCTGTCGATCTGTCGGCGGGACTCGTACGCCTGCTTGCTGACGTCGCCCCATCCCTGGCCGGCTTCCGTGAGCTCAATGAGCTTGAGGTCTTTGAGTTCCTGTATCGACATCATCGCGATCACCGCCCGCCCTTGTCCGGCTTGGGCGCGATCTGCGCGAACTTCGCCAGCTGGGCGGCCTCGAGCTCACCGTGCTCCACGGCGACCTGCCTCAGCGGCCCCTCCAGGTTCCCGGCCTCGTCCCGCACGGTCTTCAGACGCTCCTGCCAGGAGAACAGCACGGCGCTGAGCGCGGCGGTGGCCTCGAGCCCCTCGGTGTTCGCCTGCACGCCGTCGTGCGAGGTCCCCAGCTTCGTCAGCGCGGAACTGGTGTCGGACTGCAGCTTCACCACAGCACCCGCGGCGTGGGTCCACGGCCCCTCGGTCTGCTTGAGGTCCGCCGCCCCACCGGAAGCGCCACCCCCACCACCACCGGATTCCGGGGCGAGTTGTGCCAGTTTCATCCCCGGCTCACCCGAAGAACTGCTGCTCTCGGCCTGCAGCAGTTGCTGCAGGCTTTGCGGTTGCGTCTCACCGGCCACGGCGTCTCCCCGTTTTGCGAATCCCGATGCGTCAATTTCCAACGCGCGCGGTAACGCTACCGGGTGAGCCCCCGGCATACACAAGTGCAATGCGGAATCCCGGCGAATCAGGCGCTGAGGACCGATTTGAGCCCCGCGGAAGGCGCGCTCCACCGCTTCCGGAACCCGTGGACGAGGCGCACGTCGACCGGTACCCGGAGGCAGGCTGACGCCCGGCGTGATCGTCCCGGGTTGCGGGGTACGTCAGCCGGGCTGCCCGGGCCCGGGAGGCGGGCCGTACTGGGTGGTCTGCTGCGGGTACGGGTTGGGCTGCTGCTGCGGGGAGCCGTAGGCCGGGTACGGGTTGGGCTGCTGCTGCGGGGGGCCGTAGGGCGGGTACGGGTTGGGCTGCTGCTGCGGGGGGCCGTAGGGCGGGTACGGCGGTGCGGCAGGTGCCATGGCCGGAACCGGGGGCGTCTCACTGCGTCGTCGCGACCGCACGACAACAGCGGCAACGGCGCCGCCTATCAGGACGGCTGCGCCGACCCCAAGAGCAATCCACAGTCCGGAATTACTGCCGTCCTCCGACGCGGCGGGTGCGGGCGCGGCCGTGGCCGGCTTCTCACTGGGCGCCGCCGACGGCGCGGACGAGGCGCTCGCCGAAGGCGACGCGGACTCGGCGGCGGCGAGGTCGGGCAGCGGGTAGACGTCGGCGGGGCCGGGGTCACCGGGGTTGGTCAGGGCGATTCGGGGGCGGATGGCTCCGTATCCGATGAGGTCGGTACGTGCGTCACCACTCTTGGGCTTGCCCGCGGTGTTCAGCATGACGCGGAGGACCTGGTTGTTGGTCCAGTCGGGGTACTTGGACCAGATGAGGGCGGCGGAGGCGGAGGCGAGGGCGGTGGCGTTACTCGTTCCGTCACCCCCACACAGCTGAGTACCGCCGGAGCAGGCACTGACGATGTCTACGGCAGGGGCTGCCAGGTCAACCTGCGGGCCAGTCTGCGACTTCGACCACCGAGTCGCCTTCCTGGTCAGCCCGCCCACACCGACGACACCGGGAGTCGCGGCCGGGTACTCGACCTGATTTCCCTCGTCAGCACTGTTGCCTACTCCCGCAAAGATCAGCTTGTTCTTCGACAGTGCGTATCGGACTGCCTCGGCGAGTACAGGCTGCGGTGTCACCGGACTGGCCGCAGAGATGTTGATGATCTTCGCATCGGAGTCGGCCGCGAACCGAATGGCCGTCGCCATCCCTTGCGCGAACGTCGCCGTGACCTTGCCCTGCAGGCGTTCTGTGTTGCTAGCAACGCGAATGGGCAGAATCTTCGCCTTCGGCGCCAGTCCGTACGAGCCCGCAGCCGCGCCTCGTGCCCCTGTAGCGGCAATCAAGGCAGCCATGCTCGTGCCGTGATTGTCGATGTCTTTGTTCTCGTCACCGGCACGGGACGAGTAGTCCTTGCCAGGGAGCACCTGGCCTCGGAGGTCGGCGACGGAGTCGTCAACGCCGGAATCGATGACCGCGACGGTGACGCCGGCACCTTTGGTGATCTTCCACATCTCGTCGGCCTTCATGGCATCCAAATGCCATTGCTGCTGACGGACGGTCTCCGCATGAGCCGGCGTCGCGCCGATGCCCAGCAGTGTCAGGGCCATGGTCGCCGCCACAAGGGAGCCTGAACCGATGGCCCGTCCACTGCTGGTCCGCATGCGCTTCTCCGTGTCCTTTGTTAAGAGATCAGTCGACGACCGGGGGGACGATGCGACGGGCGCCCTGCTGCCACGTCTCCTCGTCCTCGGTCAGGTAGTCCGGGCGCTCACCGTTCCGCTCGTCGGAACGAGAGTCTCCGGTCCGGGCACCCGCACCGTGGAGCGGCGCTCCCATCGCACGACCCTGTGCCGCACCTGCACCCGTACCCGTACCCGGCTGGCCACCCCGGACGAGGCCGGAGCCACCCGGAGTGAAGGGACGCGCACTGGCCTGGCCCGACTGCTGAGCCCGGCCACCGACCACGCCGCCCGTCTCCGTCGCCAGTCGACGCCCGCCCGGATAGCCCGGGCCCTGTCCAGGACCGGTGCCCATGTGCGGACCGGTACCCATGGGACCGCGGCCGTGGGTGCTCTCCTGACCGATCACCGTGCTCCGTGGAAGCCCGGTCTGCGGACGCCCGGTCTGCGGCACCTGTCGGCCACCGGAGATCCCGTCCCGCGGCATACGGGACGTGGGGTTCGTGGGACCGACGGTCCCAGGGCCCGGCAGGCCTCGCATGGTCGGTGCGACCTTGCCACCCCCACCCGGCGGATACTGGTTGCCCGAGCCGCCGGTGAGGGACGGCGGAACCATGGTCCTGCCGTCGGGGTACGTGATGGGGGTGTCCGGCCGATGCGGCGCCGTGGTGCCGGGAGGCCCCGACGGAATGGTCGGGGCGTCGGGGAGCACCAGACCGCCGTCGATCTCCATGTCCACGTTACGGTCGGGGACGACCGTGCCCGGCTTCGTCGGGGTCGTATCACCGGGGCGAACGACGCCGCCGTCGGTGTCGCCCACAACGGACCCGTCACTGCTGCCTGTCGACTTCGTCCGCCCGGCAGTCTCGTAGCCACCCGTGGTCGACGACACTCGGCTGCTGGACGAGCTGCCGGGGACCGCCATGTAGCCCTTCGGAGCGATCCACTCATCGTTCATGCTGGAGGGCGCCGGAAACTCCGGCCTCGGCGCGCTGTTCACCCGCTGGCCGTTGTGCGTGTACGTCTGCCCGAGCGAACGAAGCTTCATCATCGCCTCGATGCGCGCCCGCTCACGAGCGGTCGCCGCCGCGTTCATGCTGTCGGTCGCGTCCTTCACGTCGGTCTTGCCCGCGCCGGGGTCGTGGGCGGCCGCGTACTTCACGCGCTGAGCGCTCGCGTAGTCAGCCTTCGCGTCCGCGCTCGTCTTGGCGAGGTCGTCCACGCCGCTCTTCGCCTCGACCATGGCCTGGGCCGACTCGGCCAGGCACTTGCTGGCCAGCTCGGTGTACCCCGCGAGGTAGAACGTGGCGCTCGCCGTGGCGCTCGTCCACTCGACGAACGACTCCGACGCCGCGCCCTTCCAGTTGAGGCCGCCGGATGCGCGAGCGCGCAGGTACTCGGCGATCTTCGTGATCTCCGTCGCCGCAGTCGCGAGCTTGATCGAAAGCGCCTCGGCCCGCTCCTTCTGGATCGGAGTGAGCATGGCCAGCAGCTGCTCGTTGGTCAGCCCATCGAGTGGCGTCGATGCGGCTTCTGGTGTCTTGGGCGTGTCACCCATGCGAGTCTTCCCCCGTTTCCGTCTCGTACCTCACCCGTAGCTGCCCTCTCCACGGCTGTCGCCGTCGCCCGTAGGCACGGCCGTCTGCGACGTCCCACCCATGGCACGCCGATCCCCGTCCTCGTCGCTCTCACGCCTCTGCAGGTCCGTGATCTGCGTGTTGAGCGACCTCATGCGCGCGCGGATGTCGTCGTCGATGTTCTCGTACCCGGTCTTCGAGAAATCGATCGCGATCTTCATGCTCTCCATCTGAAGTCCGAGGACCTTGGAGAACTTGACCAGCTCCTCGCGCACGACGTCGTACGAGGAGAAGAGGAACTCGGCCTCCTTGAACCCCGGACCCGCGAGCGCACCCTTGTCCAGCCAGTCCGCGGCGATCTTGCCCGGGCCCGCGTGGGAGTCCTGGAAGTCCTTGAGCAGCTGGTCCACGCGGCTCTTGAGGTTGGCCAACTCGCTTACCTCGACGGCCAGACTGGCAGCCGCCGCAGCCGCCCCCATGACCCCACCGAACATCCCCATCGTCGACAGCGAGCCAACCGCTCCCCCGCCACCGTCCAACGCCTCCGCCATCGCCGCCTCCCCGTTCGACAAGTCTCAGACCTTCACTCTAGTCAAGACGACGGACAGAGTGCACCTCTGGGTTGCACGCGCAACGCAGATCCCGTGGTTACGACTTGGGCACGGTGATCAGTGGCCGGCCAGGCCAAGGGCCGTTCCGCCAGGCCCTGGATGGCCGAATTCGCACGGCCGCGGAAGACCTGGTCCGGAGCCCCCCAGCCATGTGACGCGTTTCATGGTGCGAACGGCCCCGGAGCTCGGCTCACGTGCCGGACGGAGCCGGAGGTGGGGTGAGACCCGGCTCGATCGTCGCCCGGAGGTAGATACGGGTGATGCCGGGCGTGAACTCATGGGAGAACAGCTCCAGACAGTCCCCGACGTCACTTCCGACGTCCACGGATTCCGCCCCCGGGCAGAGGTCCCCTCTCAAGAGTCCGTCGACCAGGGTTTCGGGTTCCGGAAGTTGTAGGTGGGCGAAGCCATCGGCCCGCTCGTAGTCCTTGCCCTGAGGGTGGTGGTTCCGGATCAACCGCGTGCCCTTCGGGATCGACGGCGCCAGGTAGGCCGTCGCTTCCTGGGTCGGCAGCGTGAAGCTCAGCAGTCCCGAATCATATCGTTCGCCCGTTTTATAGCCTGCACGCCGGTCCTCGGCGTTCTCGGGAATCCGGATGTCGAACTGTTCGGCCATCCATGCGGGGGTTGCCCCGCTCTTCCAGCAGCACTCCCGCTCCCTCTTCTGGGAGTCGGACAGCCATCTGTCCGCGAGCAGGGAGAAGGCCAGAACTGCCGTTGCGGCAACCGCGAGCACCACCGCACCGACAGTCAGCAGTCGACGATTCGAGGACGACCCCGTGCGCGTCTCGCGGTCGGTTCCGCTCACCTGCCAGTGCCTCCCCTGCCCTCGCGCGCCTCGCGCCCGTTGTCCGTCCGCCCGCCTTCGCGACCGGGGTCGTCGGGCTCGGGGAGCGGCTCGGGATTCGAGGCTGCGGAGCCCAAGTCGTAGTGCTTGACCGAACTGCTGCCGGACATGTCGAACTCCTGGGCAAGTCCCGTGGTGTGCAGGCGTGCCATCTGCCCGTCCGGAACGCCCATGCCGTAGATGTCCACGCCCTTGCCCTGGTCCCAGTTGTAGCGATCCCAGGCATTGACCTGGTAGTCGAGGCCGACTTGCGGCTGACCTGCGGCGTCAGGCACGACAGTCACCACACCCGTCACGTTGGCCCTGGTGGAACCAACGGCGTAGAACCAGTTCAAGTCGTCGCCCTGGCGGAACTCGTAGTCTCGCTGATTGGCCGTCTCCACGGGGATGGCCACAGGCCGGCCGCCATTGGCCTTGAACTCGGCCAACGCCATGTCTCGCCAGTCGTCCTGGCTCCTCCTGATGTGGTCCTCCATGTGCGCTCTGAAGCCCTCGTTCTCGGAGAGCATTTTGTCGACGGGCAGCACGATGGGTTCGCCCTTGTTGTCGTCCAGGTAGTGATCCATGTGGCGGGCGGCGTCGACCAGTCCCGCCGCGTCGGCGCCCTCCTGAATGGTCCGCATCTTCGCGCGGGTGTACCACTCCTCGAAGCCCGGTTCCTCCACGTTGTACGGCCCCGCGCCCCTGTCCGGGGCAATCTGCTTGACTGTGGGGTTCAACAGGCCCGCCGCCAGCAGTTTGTCCTTCTGGTTCGTCCAGAGTTCAGCCCTGGCCTCGGGGCTCAGCGAGCGCCACAGGCGCCGGAGTTCATCGCGCTGCGTGTCGTTCGCGTCCTTGCCGAGCGACGCCAGCTTGACGGCACGAGGCAGCTGGTCCTCGTCGAGCGAGGTGTACCGCGCATGGCCGGCATTGTGCGGATCACCACCATGGGTGCGTTTCAGGGCCCGCGTGACGGCCACATCGACCTCCGACGCGTGGGCGATGAGACCCGTGATGGTGTCGGCGTACCACTGCATCAGGTCCTTGGTCCGCTGCGTGGTGCCCTCAGGTGTGCACATGGCCTCCATGACTCGGACCGTTCCGCTGCCCGCGTCCGTCACCAACAGGCCGGGGTCCTTCTCCGAGCCGTTGGCCGCGTCCTCGGTGAGGGACTTCGCCCGCTTCTGAATGCTCTCCAGTTCGGAGTGGGCGTCCTCGAGTACGGCATGGATACTGCTCGCCTCGGTCCGGAGGTCGGCGAACTCCTTCGCGGTGCCGCGCACGAACTCCCTGGTGACGTCAGCGTTGACGCCCTTCCACTGAGCCGCTTCGGACTTCCGCAGCAAACCGTTCCTGGCAGCTGTCTCCAGCTTCGTAAGCTCGGCCACCATGGCTTTCCAGTCGCCCAGGGCGGTGTGGAGCTTGGCCAGGTCCATGCTCATGAGGTCGGTGTAGGTGAACGTCGTCATGAATCCGGCCCCCCTTGTCAGCTGACATACCGGGCTATGTCTGACGCTCGGACCGTAGAGCCGTCCCGGTGCCGCAACGAGTCCTCGATGTGCTTGTCGTTCTGCGCGTGCGACTTCTTCGAGTAGTCGAGGTGATTGGAGATGTGGGCACACATCTGCAGAACCGTCTTCACCTGCGAACCCCACACCGAAAGCGTGGTGAGCAGCTCTCCTCCCATGGTCAGATGCCGCGACGACAACTCTCCGGCCGCCTGGGCCGTGGAGCCCGAGCCGCTCTTGTCGCTGCCGGTGCCCGCGATATCGGCTTTCTTGCGCAGAAGATCGTGCAGCAGAAACGCCTCATGGCCCACGGCGCCGAGGTCGTCCTGTGTGACGACCATGTCCATCGCCCCCGAAGCAGACCCACCCGGGCCCGCCGCGTTGAGCCGGGTACCAGCGGATTGCCGCCCCTGGGCCGCCGATAAGACCTCTGCCCATTCGTCATCGAACGCCATGACTCCCCCGCTCGGCGTCAATACGTGATTGGAACGTTCATGCTATCGATGCAGTCGCCGTGATTGCAGGTGTAATCAAGACCGTCTTCACCACATGACGGACTCAGCGGACCACAAGCAGGGCTGGATGGCTGCCCGGTCGAATCCGGCCAGCCCGGGACAGAGCGCCGCGTTCACGCCCCCATACCGGCAACGCCGCTACCGCCGCCGCCCCGCCCCGTGGGGGCGGGGCGGGCCCAAGCGCCCGTTGTCAGGCGCCCACCGCCGCCTGCGCCCTGATCGGCAGTCTGTTGACGGGGCGTCCGGTCGCTGCGCGTACCGCTGAAGCCACTGCCGCCGGGGCCGTGACCACCGGGACCGCGCTGGCCGGCTTGGCGCCGAAGGGGGCCACCACGTCACGTTCTTCGACGAGTTTCACGATGCGAATGTCCGGGGCGTCCAGGGATGTCGGGAGTGCGTAGCCCGTCAGGTCCGGGTGGCGGATCAGGCCCCGGGTCGTGCGGAGGTTCTCCGTGAGGGCCGCGCCGACGCCCTGGGTGACGCCGGCCTCGATGCGGGTTGCGAGCTGGGCCGGGTTGAGGATGCGGCCGACGTCCTGGGCCACGGCCATCTCCACCACGCGGATCGCCCCCAGTTCGATGTCCACGTCCACCACCGCGCGGATCGCGCAGAACGCCAGGCCCACGAAGGCGTCGCCCTGGCCCGACTCGTCCAGGGGCTCCGTGGGATGGGGACGGCACTGGGCCGTGGCCCAGAGTTCCTTGCCGTCCATGGCCTCCGTGACCGTGGTCGACAGGACGCCGTCGTACGACGTGATCTTGCCGTCCGTGATCTGCAGCAGCTCCGTCGACATCCCGAACTTGTGGGCCAGGGGCTGCAGGAGTTGCGTACGGACCATCTTCGCCGCGCGCTCCACCGCACCGCCCGACACCCACGTGTGGCGGCCGTGCGTCGCCGGGCCCGCCGGGGGCTGGTCCGTGTCGACCGAGGCGACGTGGACCTCCTCCAGGCCCAAGGTCTCCTGGACGATCTGGCGCGCCAGCGTGCTGAAGCCCGAACCCGTGTCCACGGCCGAGCAGATGACCGTCGCCACGCCGTCCTGGACCCGTACCGTCGCCGTCGAGACCTCGTCCGCGCCCTCGGCGCCGAGCATGTGCACCATGCCGAGCGCGTAGCCGACGCCCCGCCGCACCGCGCCCGGCTCGCCCGCGCCCTCCAGGCCGCCCGGGAGCAGCCAGTCCTCCTCCGGGGAGTCCAGCGGGAGCGCAGGAAGCGGGAAGTCCCTGACAGCCGCCAGGAGTTCGGCCACCGGTGCCGGGCAGGTCACCGTCTGGCCCGTCGGCAGGATGTCGCCCGTCGCGAGGACGTTACGCAGGCGCAGCTCCGCCGGGTCCATGCCCAGCTTCAGAGCCAGCTTGTCCATCTGCGCCTCGTACGCCGCGCACACCTGCATCGCGCCCTCGCCCCGCACATGGCCGGAGGGCGGGTTGTTCGTACGGACCGCCCAGCCCTCGATGAAGGCGTGCGGGACGACGTACGGGCCACAGGCGAAGGCCACGGCCGCGGCCAGCGACTCCGACGAGGCGTCCGCGTAGGCGCCGGCGTCGAGGAGGATCTGGGCCTCCACCTTCACCAGCCGGCCCTCCGCGTCCGCGTGGTGGCGGTAGCGCAGCAGGGTCGGGTGGCGGTGGGCGTGGCCGAGGAAGGACTCCTCGCGCGTAGCGGCCAGTTTGACCGGGCAGCCGGTACGGAGTGCGAGGAGGCCCAGGGGGATCTGGAAGCCCGGGTCCTCGCGGTCGCCCGTGGCACCCGGGACGCCCGTCACCACGACCTTCACCTGGTCGGGCGAGAGGCCGAAGCAGGCCGCCGCCAGGTCCCGGTCCGTGTGCGGGTCGGTCGAGGCCGTGTAGATCTCGACCCCGCCGTCCGGGCGGGGCACGGCCAGGCCGGCCTCCGCGCCGATGGGGGCCGGGTCCTGCCGGCCGATCCGGTACAGGCCCTCGACCACGATCTCGCCCGCCGCCTCCGCGTCGCCGAAGCGCAGCGGGATGTGGCGGATCAGGTTGCCGTCCGGGTGCAGCGGCTCGGCCGCGAAGGCCTTCTCCGGGTCCGTGACCGGCTCGAGGACCTCGTACTCGACGGCGATCGCCGCCGCCGCGAGCCGGGCCGTGTCCGGGTGGTCGGCGGCCACGGCCGCGATCGCCTCACCGTGGTGGCGGACCAGCTCGGAGGCGAAGACCGGACGGTCGGCGACGGTACGGCCGTACGTCGCCTCCCCCGGTACGTCGGCGTGCGTCACCACGGCCCGTACGCCGGGCATGTCGGCCGCGGCCGTCGTGTCGATGGAGACGATCCGGGCGTGCGGGTGCGGCGAGCGGAGCAGGGCGGCCCACAGCAGGCCCTCGGCCCACAGGTCGGAGGCGTACGGGAACGTGCCCTCGGTCTTGGCCCGCGCGTCGGCCGGCGGGAGGGACGAGCCCAGGCCGTGGGCGACCGGCTCCTCCTCGACGGCGTCGAGCGCCGTCGGCGAGGGAGCAGGGGTGGCGGTGGTCGCGTCGCTGCTCACGCCATGCCTCCGTCGTGCGGGTGGGGGATCTGGTGCGGGATGCGCGCCTCGTCGGCGTGGTCCGAGGCCGCGCTCGCCTCGCGCTCGGCGACGACCTCCCGTACGGCGTCGAGGACGCCCCGGTAGCCCGAGCACCGGCACAGGTTGCCGCAGAGCGCCCGGCGGGTCTCCAGCTCGGTCGGGGCGTGGTTGCCCTCGAGCAGGTCGTGCACGGTCATGGCCATGCCCGGGACGCAGAAGCCGCACTGGACGGCTCCGCAGCGGGCCAGGGCGCGCTGGACGTCCGAGGGTTCGCCGTCGGTCGCGAGGCCCTCGACCGTACGGACCTCGCTCCCGGCTGCCGTCGCCGCGGGCACCAGGCAGGAGGCGACGAGCCGGCCGTCGACCTGGACGTTGCACGCGCCGCATTCGCCCTGCGAGCAGCCGTCCTTGGCACCGGCGAGACCGAGCCGCTCGCGCAGCACGTAGAGCAGCGACTCGCCGATCCAGGAATCCGTGACGGGGCGGTCGGCACCGTTCACACGAAGGACGTACGAGGTGTGCGGGTGCTCGTCGCTGTCCGCGCTGTTGCCCGTGGAGTGCGCCGGAGGGGGCTCCGGGTCGTCCGCCGGGAGGGACGACGGGTCGGAGGCCCCGTCCACAACTGCCTCTGCGGCCGTCTCGGCGGGCTCGGCGGCCTCCGAAGCGGCCTCGCCGGCGATCTCGCCCGCCTCGGCGGTCTCGACGGCCTCCACCGTGGGGACGGCCTCCGGCTCCTGCACCGCCCACGGCGCCGGCGCGCCGCCCGGCAGCGTCGCCGGTGCGCTGCTCGCGTACTGCGCCAGCATCGACGTCGTGAACTCGCCCGATTCGTCCGACGAATCCGCGCCGTCCGAAACGACAGGAATGGTCCACTGGCCCGTGGCGGCCGGGTCCGGGTCCGACGCCGCCTCGAAGCTCCACTGGCCCGTCGCGTGGGGATCCGGCTCCGACAGGAACTCCGGCTCCTGCTCCACGGCCTCCGCCGCCGTCGGCGTCTGCACCACCCACGAACCGGTCGCCGCGGGATCCGTCGCCGCCTCGGGCGTCATCGGGGCCAGCGGGACGAGCGGAGTGATCATCGGCGGTACGTAGCCGTGCCCGGGCGCCTCCAGCGGGACGCCGTCCAGCATGAACTCGGGCGGCAGCTGCACGAAGGCGGTGGCATCGCCGTCGTAGCCCTCGCTCTGCGGGATCGGCTCCCAGCCGCCCCCCTGGCCATGGTTCTCGTTGCTCACGACAGCGCCCTCCCCAGTGCCCGTCGGGCCAGCGCGGCGACCGTGCGCCGCAGGTGCAGTACGGCCGGCGGCAGCTGCTCGTCACCCGGCGGGTCCGGGATACAGGCGGCGGCCACGTACTCGCCGAACGCCGTCAGCGCCTCCGGCGCGAGGCCCCGCTCCCCGTCCCAGTCCACCAGCGAGGCGATCCAGTGCTCCGCCTCCAGCGGGCGCAGCGGCATCGGCGCGATGGCGCCGACCGCACAGCGCACACCGCGCCTGGCAGGGTCGAGGACGACGGCGACGGAGGCCGATGCGCGGGCCGGGCCCGTACGGCCCGTGGCCTTGAGGAAGACCTGGGGGGCGTGCAGGAGGGGGACCCGGACGAACGCGACCAGCTCGCCGGGCGCCAGCAGGTCGCGGCCCGCCAGCAGGTGGGAGACGGGGATCTCGCGGGTGCCGAGCGGGCTCATGACGACCAGGTCGGCCTCCAGGGCCGCCAGGACGGGCAGGGAGTCACCCGTGGGCGCCGCGGTGACGATGTTGCCGCCGAGCGTGCCCGCGTTGCGGATCTGGGGCGGTCCGGCGGCGCGGGCGGCGGCGGCGAGGGCGGGGATGAGGGCCGCGAAGTCGGGGCGGCCCATCCGGGAGTGGGTCAGGCCGGCGCCGAGGAGCGCGTGACCGTCCTGGTACTGCCAGCCGCGGATCTCGTTGATCCGGCCGAGGCCGACCAGCGCGGCGGGCCTGAGCTGGCCTTTGTTGACGGCGGCCATCAGGTCGGTGCCGCCCGCGACGGGCACGGCGGCGGGCATGGCGGTGAGCGCCGCCACGGCCTCGTCGAGCGAGGCGGGCAGCGTCACGGACTGCGCCGTCTGTGGTGCGTGCGTGGTCAACCCGCTGCCCCTTCCCGGTGTCCCCGGCGGTCCCCGACTGTCCCCGGCTGTGACGCCTGTGTGGCCGTACCGTACGTGCTCACAGCCCGGACGTGGCAACTCTGGCACATCTTCCGAGCCGTCCGACGCGAGGGTCCGCGAAGGACGGTTCCGTCCAGGAGATCCCACCGGTGACGGTAACTTCTGGTTTGTCGCTCTTGGGTGACACGGGGGCGCGAGGTTACTCACACGTTCGGGGGCAGCCCCTCGATGGGCCGTCCCAGGACGCCGGGGCGCTGCTGCCACGGCAGCGGTCCGGCCGGCGGCCGGTAGCCGACGCCGAGGGAGTCCAGACGCCGGTAATGGGCCGCCATCCGGCGCTCGAACTCCGCGAAGTCCCGCTCCGCGGGCACGGGAAGGGCCGACCAGGCGACCTCGGCGAAGGCGGCGAGGCGCGGAAAGACCTGGTAGTCGACCCGGGCGCGGTTCTCCATGACCTCGGTCCAGACGTTGGCCTGGGTGCCGATGACATGGGCGGCGGCTTCCGGGGACAGGCCCGGCGGCACGGGTTCGAAGCGGTAGACGTCCTCCAGGGTCCGTACGTAACCGATGGGCATCGGCTCGTCCTCGCCCGGCGCCTGACGGTGGTCCAGATACACCTGCTGCTCGGGGCACATGACGACGTCGTGGCCGGCCTCGGCCGCGGCGATCCCGCCCGCGTACCCCCTCCAGGAGGAGACGGCGGCGCCGGGCGCGAGGCCCAACTCCGTCGTCTCGCCTCCGCGCGCTCGTACCCGCTGTCGACTCCCCCAGCTACCGCTGGGAGGTGCCCCCACCTCGTCGAGCGGTCGCTCTCCCCCAGACTTCGTCCGGGAGGTGCCCCCACTCGCTCCCTCCTCCTCGTCACTCTCGACAGCGGCGCGCCCTTCGGCTCGACTCCCGCCCTCCAGGATCTCGTCCCAGCCGATCAGCCGGCGTCCGCGGTCGGCGAGCCAGCGGTCGAAATGCCGGATGAACCAGGACTGCAGCTCGTTCTCGTCGGCGAGCCCCAGCTCCTTGATGCGGGCCTGGGCCGTCGCGGACTCCTTCCACTGGCCCTTGGGACACTCGTCGCCGCCGACGTGCACGAAGGTGGACGGGAAGAGGTCCAGGACCTCCTCGAACACTCCCTCGTAGAAGCGAAGGGTGGCGTCGGTGGGAGCGAGGACGTTCGGGTTGACGCCCCAGGTGTCCCAGACGGTGAGGGCGGCGGTGTCGACGACGTCGACGTTGCCGAGCTCGGGGTAGGCGGCGATGGCGGCCTGCGAGTGGCCCGGGATGTCGATCTCGGGGACGACGGTGATGTGCCGTTCGGCGGCGTACGCGACGATCTCGCGGATGTCGTCCTGGGTGTAGAACCCGCCGTGCGGCGTCTCGTTCCAGAGCGGCGAGGCCCGGTGTCCCCATTTGGTACGGGCGCGCCAGGCGCCGACCTCGGTGAGCCGGGGATGGCGCTCGATCTCGATGCGCCAGCCCTGGTCGTCGGTGAGGTGGAAGTGGAAGACGTTGAGCTTGTGAGCGGCCATCAGGTCCAGCTGGCGCAGGACGTCGTCCTTGGGCATGAAGTGCCGCGAGACGTCGAGCATGAGCCCACGCCAGCGGAAGCGGGGGCTGTCGGTGACCGTGAGCGGGGGGAGGCCCCAGTCACGGTCGACCGGGCCGACGGGCGCCTTCCGGTACGCATCGGGGCCCAGCAGCTGACGGAGCGTCTGGGCTCCCCAGAAGACGCCCGCCGCGCTGCCGCCCTCGACGAGGACGGCGGCGTCGTCGAGAGAGCCGTCGGTCGAGAGACGGTAGCCCTCGGGGCCGTACGCCTCCTCGATCGCGGGGCTGATACGCAGCCGGATCCCGCGCGGATCGCCTTCGGCCGGCGCGAACGGCAGCCCGGTGGCGGCGCCGAGCGCGGCCCGCAGCCAGCCCGCCACGCCCTCGGTGCCGGGCCCGGCGTCGAGGGTGGTGTCCACGCCCAGCGAGAAGCCGGGAGCGTCCCCTCGCGCCTCGATCCTGCCGGGCGCGGGAATCAGCGACTCGTGACGGTCGAGGTCGTCATGCATGGCATCGGCCTTTCGAAGCGGAGGTCGTCGGACACGGGCGGCAACGGCCCTCGGGGGCACGGGGGGGGCGGGCACAGGCACGGGGGGCACGCGGGGGCAGCCCCTTCAGTCCTTCACCGCCCCGCCCAGTCCCGAGACCAGGCGGCGCTGTACGAGTACGAAGAAGACGAGCACCGGGATCGTCATCACGGTCGACCCCGCCATGATCCCTCCCCAGTCGTTCTCGTCCGGCTTGAAGAAGACCAGCAGCGCCATCGGGAGCGTCGACTGCGAGGTGTCGCTGATGAGGAACGACTTCGCGAAGAGGAAGTCGTTCCAGGTCGAGATGAACGAGAAGACGCTGGTCGCCACGAGCCCGGGGAAGACCAGCGGGAACAGGATCTGCCACAGGAATCGCGTACGGCTCGCGCCGTCGATCTGGGCCTGTTCCTCCAGCGCCTCCGGGACCGCCTTCACGAATCCGCGCAGCATCCAGATCGCGAACGGGAGCGAGAAGGCGATGTGCGGCAGGATCAGCGAACCCAGCGTGTTCAGCTGACCGAAGTCCCGCATCAGGAAGAAGAGCGGGATCGTCAGCGCCTCGATCGGCACCATCTGGGCGACCAGGAACATGATGAGCAGCGTCGTCCGGAAGCGGAACCGGAACCGGGTCACCGCTGTCGCCGCGAGGAACGCGATCAGCGCGGAGGCCAGGACGACCGTGCCGGCCACGATCATCGAGTTGAGGAAGTACCGGCCGAACTCCTGCTGTTCGAAGACGCGCCGGAAGGAGTCCAGGGACGGGGACAGCGTCCACGGCCGCGGGTCGGTCGACTGGATCTCGCCGGCCGGTTTGAAGGCTGAGAGGACCATCCAGTACAGCGGGAAGGCGACGACGGCCGCGACGAGCAGGACGGCGGCCTCCGCCGCGAGGCGCCCGGGGCGCCGGATGCGGAAAGCGCTCACAGTTCTTCTCCCTGGCGGCGCAGCAGACGGAGGTACACCAGCGTGACCGCCAGCAGGATGAGCAGCATGACGACACCGATCGCCGAGCCCAGGCTGTACTCGGACGAGGCGAACGCCTTCTGGTAGGCGTACACGTTGAGGACGAGGTTCTGGCCGGCGATGCCGCCGCCGTTCGTCATCACATAGATCTGGGTGAAGACCTTGAAGTCCCAGATGATCGACTGGATCGTGACGACGACCAGGATGGGCCGCAGCATCGGCGCCGTGACCGAGCGCCAGATCCGCCACTGCGAAGCGCCGTCGAGGGACGCGGCCTCCAGGACCTCCGACGGGATGGCCTTGATGCCCGCGTACACCGTCACCATCACGAACGGGAACGAGCACCAGACGACCTCGAAGAGGACGAGCGCGAAGGCGCTGAGGCGGCCGTACGTCCATGAGTGGTCACCGAGGCCGAGCAGCCGGTTCACCGGGCCGAAGTCGGGGTCGAAGAGGAAGACCCAGACGGTGGAGCCGGTGACGGCGGGGGTGGCCCAGGCACCGAGCGCGGCGAGCATGAGCGCCAGGCGCGGCAGCGCCCGTACGCGGGTCAGCAGGACCGCGAGCGCGCAGCCCACCGCGAGGGTGGTGACGACGCAGGCGGCGGCGAACAGGACCGTGGCGAGGAGAACCTGCCAGAACTGCGGGTCGGAGAAGAGCGCGGTGTAGTTGCCGAAGCCCCGGAAGGAGGTCGGCTCGCCGCCGCTGACCTGGGCCTGGGTGTACTCCAGGAAGGAGATGAGCCCGAGCTGGTAGATGGGGTAGAGCAGAAGCCCGCCAAGGACGACGAGCGCGGGCAGGAGGTAGAGCCAGGGCGTCCACCCGGAGCGGCCGGGCCCCTTGCGGGACCGGGCCGCCTGGCCACCGGGGGCCCGGCGGGGACCGGGGACCCGGCGCCGGGTCGCGGGGTCGCCCGCGACGGTGTGCGCGCCGTCCGCCTCCGTACCGCTGGAATCCGTACGGGCCGTCATCGTCATCGGCCCGCGGACGCGAACGCCTCGTCCATCTTCCTGGCGGCGGCGTCCGAGGCTGCGTTCACGTCCTTACGGCCGCTGACGACCTCCTGGAACATCGTCGGCAGCACAAGCGAGGAATCGATCTTGCCCCAGCCCGGGGAGGCGGGCACGAACTTGGCGCCGGCGCCGAGGGAGTCGATGAAGGGCTTCACGAAGGGCTCCTTCCGCGCCGCCTCGGCCCGCACGTCGGTGTAGGTCGGCAGGAAGCCCATCGCGTCGAAGAGCTTGCCCTGCGTCTCCTTCCCGGCCAGGGACTTCATCAGGTCCACGGCGAGGGTGCGGTGCGAACTGCTCTTCATCACACCGATGTTGTTGCCGCCGGCGAAGGCGGGTGCGATCGAGCCGGCGGTGACGCCCGGGAGCGGTACGACGGCGTACTTGCCCTTCACCGAGCCCGCCTCGACGGCCGCGTGGCTGAAGTCCCCGCCGATGGCCATGGCGGCCTTGCCGGAGGCGAAGGCGGTGACGGTCGCGTTGCCGCCCATCTGCGCGCACTTGGCGGCCGGGCAGTTGTCGTCGCCGAAGAGGGAGGCGTAGGAGGCGATGCCCTTGCGCGCGGCCTCGCTGTTGACGGCGGACTTGTACGACCCGCCTTCCTCCGTGGCGAGTTCGCCGCCGTTGGCCCAGATGAACGGCATCGCGCCGTAGGTGTAGGCGCCTCCGACGGCGATGCCGTAGAGGTCCGGCTTGGCCTTGTGGATCTTCTTGGCGGTGGAGACGAGCTCGTCCTGCGTCTTGGGCGCGGAGAGGCCGAGGTCCTTGAAGACGTCGGTGCGGTAGTAGAGCGCGCGTACGCCGACGAAGAGCGGGGCGCCGTAGATCCTGCCGTCCACGGTGACGGAGGCCTTGGCGGTGGGGTCGGTGTCCTTGGCGTCCGCCCAGGCGCCGAACTCGGCGCTGATGTCGGCGAGTCCGCCGTCCTTCACGTAGCCGGCGGTGTCGGTGTTGCCGTACTCGATGAGGTCGGGGGCGGACTTCGGGTCGTTGAAGGCGGCCTTGATGCGCTGGGCACGGGTGTCGACGGGGATGTACTCGACCTCGACCTTCGCCCCCTTGTGCTGCTGCTCGAAGGCGGCGACGGCCGCGTCGACGACCTGCTTCTTGGGCGCGTTGCTGACCTCCTGGAAGAGCCAGACGCGCAGGGTGCCGCTCTTCTCGTCCGTCGCGGCCTTGCCGTCGGAGGTCTGCGGGGCACAGGCGGTGGCGGTGAGGCCGGCGAGCACAAGTGCGGCGACCGGGGCGGCGATACGGGCAGAAAGCTTCATACGGGTGCTCCCACCAATCGGCGTTGCAGCATACGCAACGGGCGTTTCGTGCTGCACAACACGCGAGAGGTTAGGGCCGGACCAACTCCCCGACAAGTGGTCTCAACCACTCTGTGACCGGCGGAAGCACCCTCTGCAACGCGAGACGGCCCCCGGTGCGTGTACCGA